>DAHZDR010000229.1 GCA_027403435.1 Deltaproteobacteria bacterium | reverse complement strand
CCGCGGACGGTCGCAAGTTCGGCGGCGAGGGGATCGTGAGGCGGCGCGGCGGTTGAGGCTTGCGCCGGGGCGCCGGGCGCGGCGGGTTCGCGATTGTCCACGGCGGAATCGGGCGGCGCGCCGCTCAGGCCGAATGATAATCTTGCAAGGCGCGCACTCCGGGACGTTCCCGTTGCAGCGCGGCGATCGCTTCGACGGCGGCGCTGGCGCCCGCCAGCGTGGTGCAGAACGGCAGGCGCAGTTCGAGCGCGGTGCGCCGAATCGAAAAGGAATCGGCCGCGCCCCGCTGGTCGGGCGTGTTGATGACCATCGCGACGCTCCCGGCGCGCATCAGATCGACCACATGCGGACTGCCCTGCCCGACTTTGTTGACGAAATCGCAAGCGACGCCGAGCTGGTTCAGATGACGCGCGGTGCCGCTGGTTGCGACCAACTGGAAGCCCATCCGCGCCAAGCCCCGCGCGATCGGTTCGAGTCCGGGCTTGTCGGCGTCGCGCACGCTCAGAAAGACCAGGCCCGCTGACGGCAGAATGGTGGACGCGGCGATTTCGGCCTTGGCGAAGGCGGCGGGGAACGATTCGGCGATCCCCATCACCTCTCCGGTCGATTTCATCTCGGGACCGAGAATCGTATCGACTCCGGGAAAGCGCACGAACGGAAAAACCGATTCCTTGACCGCGACGTGGCGCGGAACCCGCTCGGCGGTGAAGCCGAGATCGGCGAGCCTGGCGCCCGCCATCACGCGCGCGGCAAGCTTCGCCAGCGGCACGCCGATCGTTTTGCTGACGAACGGAATGGTGCGTGAGGCGCGCGGATTGACTTCAAGAATGTAAATTTCGCCCTCGAAGATCGCGTACTGAACGTTGATCAGGCCAATCACGCCAAGCTCCCGCGCGAGCGTCCGGGTCTGATCGATCAGGCGCGCCTGAAGCGCGGCGTCGAGCGTGCGCGGCGGCAGCACGCAGGCGCTGTCGCCGGAATGGATTCCGGCGTGCTCGATATGCTCCATCACGCCGCCGATCACCACGCGCTCGCCGTCGGCGATCGCGTCGACGTCAACCTCGATCGCGCCGTCGAGATAGCGATCGACCAGCAGCGGGCGCCGTTCGGAGGCCTGCAAGGCCTGTTCGAGATAGGTCCGCAACCCGGTTTCGTCGGCGATAATTTCCATCGCGCGACCGCCCAGCACATACGAGGGCCGAATCAGCACCGGGTAGCCGATTTGCGCCGCGCCGGCGATCGCTTCGGCCGCGCCGCGCGCGAGAATGCCCCGCGGCTGGCGCAGGCCGAGCCGTTCGACGAGCTGGTTGAAGCGCTCGCGATCCTCGGCGCGATCGATCGCGTCGGGCGGCGTGCCAAGAATCGGCACGCCGGCGCGGGCGAGTCCGGCCGCGAGCTTGAGCGGAGTCTGGCCGCCGAACTGAACGATCACGCCGAAGGGCTTTTCGCGTTCGACGATCGCCATCACGTCTTCGAAAGTGAGCGGCTCGAAGTAGAGCCGGTCCGAAATGTCGTAGTCGGTCGAAACGGTCTCGGGGTTGCAATTGACCATGATCGTTTCGAAGCCGGCTGCCTTGAGCGCGAGACTCGCGTGAACGCAGCAGTAGTCGAATTCGATGCCCTGGCCGATGCGATTGGGACCGCCGCCGAGAATCATGATTTTGCGGCGCGCGTCGGGCGGCGCTTCGTCTTCGCCCTCGTAGGTGGAATAGAGGTAAGGCGTGAAGGCTTCGAATTCGGCGCCGCAGGTGTCCACGGATTTATAGACGGGCGTAACGCCGCATTCGCGCCGGCGGAGCGCAATTTCCGCTTCGGCGACGCCGCGCAGGTCGGCGATCCGGCGATCGGAAAAACCCATCGCTTTGGCTTCGCGCAGGGCGCCGGGCGCGAGCGGTTCGGCCGCGAGCCGCGCTTCGGCGCGAACGATTTCGGCGATCGCGTCGATGAACCACGGATCGATTTTGGTCAGGCGATGGATTTCCGCGGGCGCGGCGCCCAGCCGCAGCGCGTCGGCGACGTAATAGAGCCGCTGGCTGTTGGGCGCGGCGAGCCGCGCATGGACGGCGGCAAACGCCTGTTCGCGGGTCATCCCGAGGACGCGGCTTTCGAAGCCGTGGGAGCCGAGTTCGAGCGAGCGCAGGGCCTTTTGCAGCGATTCCTTGAAGGTGCGGCCAATCGCCATCGCCTCGCCGACGGATTTCATCTGCGGGCCGAGTTCGTCAACGGCGCCGCGGAATTTTTCGAAGGTGAAGCGCGGGATTTTGGTGACGACGTAATCGATCGTCGGCTCGAAGCAGGCGGGCGTCTTTTGCGTGATGTCGTTGGGAATTTCGTCGAGCCGGTAGCCGACGGCGAGGCGCGCGGCGATTTTCGCGATCGGAAAGCCGGTGGCCTTCGAGGCGAGCGCGGAGCTGCGCGAGACGCGCGGATTCATCTCGATCACGACCATCCGGCCGCTCGCGGGATCGACCGCGAACTGGATATTCGAGCCGCCGGTATCGACGCCGATTTCACGGATGATGCGCAGCGCCGCGTCGCGCATCGCCTGATATTCCTTGTCGGTAAGCGTCTGCGCGGGCGCGACCGTAATCGAATCGCCGGTATGCACTCCCATCGGATCGAGATTTTCGATCGAGCAGACGATGACGACGTTGTCGGCCATGTCGCGCATCACTTCGAGCTCGGATTCTTTCCATCCCTCGACCGACTTTTCGAGCAGGATTTCATGGTTCGGCGACATCTCAAGGCCCCAGCGCACGCGCGCCTCGAATTCGCCGGCGTCGCGGGCGATCGAGCCGCCGGTGCCGCCGAGCGTGCGCGAGGGACGGATGATCAGCGGCAGGCCCAGGCGCTCGCGGGCGCGATCCGCCTCGGCTGCGGAATGGACGACTTCGGAGGCGGGCACTTCGAGGCCGATTTTGAGCATCGCGCGCTTGAACAGGTCGCGATCCTCGGCCTTCTTGATCGCGTCGAGCCGAGCGCCGATCAATTCGACGCCGAAGCGGTCGAGCACGCCGGCTTCGGCCAGCTCGATCGCGAGATTGAGCGCGGTCTGGCCGCCGACCGTCGGCAGCAGCGCGTCGGGCCGTTCGCGCTCGATAATCCGCGTGATCGCCTCGACGGTCATCGGTTCGATATAGGTGCGGTCGGCCAGCTCCGGATCGGTCATGATCGTGGCCGGATTGGAATTGACGAGAATCAGGCGCAGCCCTTCCTCGCGCAGCGCCTTGAGCGCCTGGGTTCCGGAATAATCGAATTCACAGGCCTGGCCGATCACGATCGGGCCGGAGCCGATGAGCAGAACTGATTTGAGGTCTTTGCGAAGCGGCACGATAACAACGCGTCAGTTAAAGGTTGTCCTTGATTCGTCGATTGCCGGAGCGGCGGCTCAGGCGGCTGGCTCCGCCGCGATAATCCGCTCGAGCGCGTCGGCGCCGTGGCGGGGGAATTCCTCGACCAGCCGCCGAAAACGGCCGAACAGATAATCCGAATCGTGCGGACCGGGGGACGCCTCCGGATGATACTGCACGGAAAAAAACGGCACGCCCAATCCGCGCAGGCCCTCGACGGTGCGATCGTTGAGGTTGAGATGCGACAACTCCGCCGCGCCCGGCAGCGCGTCAGCGTCCACCGCGAAGCCGTGGTTTTGCGCGGTGATTTCGACCTGCCGCGTGCGCAAATCCATCACCGGATGGTTCGCGCCATGATGGCCTAAGCCGAGCTTGTAGGTGCGTCCGCCGAGCGCGAGGGCGAGAATCTGATGGCCCAGGCAAATCCCGAAGATCGGTTTTTTGCCGAGCAGCTCGCGCACGGTTGCGATTGCGTAGGGCGCCGCCGCCGGATCCGCCGGACCGTTGGAGAGAAACACGCCGTCGGGATTGAGCGCGAGCACTTGCGCCGCCGTCGTTCGCGCCGGCGCCACCTTGACGCGAAAGCCGGCGGCGACCAGCCGGCGCAGGATATTGCGCTTGATTCCGTAATCGATCGCGACCACCGTCGGCGCGCCGGCAAGCTCCGCCGCCGAGGGACGGACGAAGCCGCCTTCAAGCCGCCACGGACCCATTTCCCAATCGTAGGCTTCGGCGCAGGCGACTTCCTTGACCAGGTCGCGGCCGACCAGTCCGGGCGCCGCCCTGGCCCGCGCGACCAGCTCGTCGGGATTCAGGTTGACGCTCGAAATCACCGCTTCCTGCGCGCCGGCGGAGCGCAGATGGCGCACCAGGGCGCGCGTGTCGATTCCTTCGATACCGACCACTCCGGCGCCTTCGAGATATTCGCCGAGCGTCAGCCGCGCGCGCCAGTTCGACGGGCGTTCGAGATATTCGCGCACGACGAAACCTTCGACGTAAATGCGCGCCGACTCCTCGTCTTCGGGATTGACGCCGACGTTGCCGATTTCCGGATAGGTCATGCAGACGATTTGGCCCTTGTATGAGGGATCGGTGAGCACCTCCTGATACCCGGTCATCGCGGTGTTGAAAACGGCCTCGCCCACAGTTTCGCCGATCGCGCCAAAAGCGCGACCGCGAAAGATGCGGCCGTCGGCCAGCGCCAGAATCGCTGCTCTTGCCTCGTTCACTTGTCCCTATGCGCGCGATATACGATCCGGCCGTTAACGATCGTTATCGCGGCGGCGCCTTTAAGCCGCCGTCCGCCAAACGGCGTATTGCGGCTCTTCGATAAAAACTTTTCCGGCGCGACGGTCCATGCCGCGTCCGGGTCGATCACGCTTACGTCGGCCAACGCGCCGGGGATGAGCGTGCCTTGCCGTTCGAGCCGAAGCAACCGCGCCGGATTCGCCGCCATCAGCGCGGCCATCCGCGACGCGTCGATCAGCCGATTATGCACGAGTTCGAGCGCGAGTCCGAGCGCGGTTTCGAGTCCGACCACGCCGTTGGCGGCGCCCGCCAGAGCTGCGGCGTCCCCGGGGGCCAACGGCGCGGCCTCGCGATCCCCGGGAAACAGCGGCCCGAACCGCGCCATCCGCTTGGAAGCGGAATCGTGCGGCGCATGATCCGTCGCGATCAGATCGATCGCGCCGTCGGCGAGTCCCGCGCGAATCGCGGCGAGGTCTTCGGCCGCGCGCAGCGGCGGCGCCATCTTGGCGTTCGGTCCGTGCCGCGCGAAGGCGGCGTCGTCGAGCGTAAAGTGATGCGGCGCGGCCTCGCAAGTGACGTTGGCGCCGCGCGCCTTGGCCGCCCGCACGAGCTTAAGCCCCGCGGCGGTCGAGATATGCGCAATATGCGCGGGCGCGCCCGAATCGGCCGCGATCGCGAGGTCGCGGCGAATCCGCGCCGCCTCGGCCGCCGTCGGAATTCCCGCGACGCCGAGCCGTATGGCGACCGCGCCCGCGTGACAACAGCCCTGGCCGGTCAGTGCGCGATCCTCCTCGTGCAGCGAGATCGCGAAGCCCACGCCGGCGGCGCGCGAAAACGCCTCGCGCAATAGCGCCGCGTCGTCGATCGGCATCCCGTCGTCGGAAAACAGGCGCGCGCCCGCCGCGGCCATCGCCGCGAAATCGACCAGTTCGCGTCCGGCCAGTCCGCGGGTCACGGCGGAAACCGGAATCAGCCGCGCGCCGCCGGCCGCCGCCGCCAGCGCGAGCATGTGGCGCGCGATTTCCGGCGCGTCGTTCACCGGATTCGTATTCGCCATCGCGGCGACGGCCGTGAAGCCGCCGGCCGCGGCCGCGCGCAAGCCCGACAGGATCGTCTCTTTTTCCGGAAAGCCGGGGTCGCGCAGATGCACGTGCGCGTCAATCAGCCCCGGCAAAATCCACAGACCGGCGCAATCGATGATGTCGGCGTCTTCCGGACCAGCGAGCGTCCCCCCCGGCGCGACCGCCGCGATTTTTCCGTCGTTCGCCAGCACGTCGTAACGGCCGTCGATTCCGGCCGCCGGATCGATCACGCGGCCGCCGCGCAGCAGTAGCGGCCTCACGGCGCCGCCTCCGGCTCGCGAATCGCATCGACCATCGAATAGACCACCACCCGATCGACCGGCCGGCGCGCCTCGCCCTCGGCCGCCGGGACGTTCAGGCGCACCCGCACCCGATCGCCGCGCGCGGTCGGCATCCGCTTGCCGACGTAGTTCGGACGAATCGGCAGCGCGCGATGGCCGCGATCGATCAGCACCGCGAGCTTGACCGCCGCCGGCCGGCCGTTGCGCCACAGCGTGGTCATTGCGCGCTGAACGGTCCATCCCGAATTGATCACGTCGTCAACCAGCACGATCGTGCGGCCGTCAACGTCGAAGCCGCCCGCCGCGTCCAGCGGATGAATCGCGGCGTCGCCGCCGTAAACGTCGAGCGCGGCGGTGGGCGGACGGACGCCGGCGCGTTCCTCGATCAAATCCCTGAGGCGCGTCGCGAGCACCGCGCCGCGCGAAACCACGCCGACCAGCGCCAACGCCGCGGGATTCTCGGCGTCGCCGATAATCTGCGCCGCCATTCCCGCGCACGCCGCCGCGATCTCCGCCGCGTTCATCACCTCGCGCTGCGGTCCGCGCCGATACGGTTCGTAACCGCTCTCTTCGGCCTGCTTGACGGTTTCGAACACCGCGAGCGAGCCTTCGTCGATCCACTGGCGAACGTAGCCGTAAAGGTTTTCGTCGAAACGATAGTAGCGATGGGATTTGGCGTGACCGACGAATTCGATGCGCAGCTCCCGCTCGCAAAAATCGCAGCGCAGCGCCAGCAGCGAGCGATTCGCCGAACGCGCCAGCCGAAAACGCGGCCGCAGATAGGCGCCTTCATGGCGCGTGATACAGGCCGGATTGGCGCAGCGCGGCGCCGGCTCGCCCTTGAAACTAAGCGGCGGCTCCACGATCGCCTTGGGCGCGGCGGCCGTTCCCGCCCGCTCGAGCATCCACGCCAGCAACGCCATCCTGACCGGCACGCCGGCGGCGGCCTGCTCGAAATAGACCGCGCGCGGATCGGAATCGAGTTCGTAGGCGAGTTCGTCGGTGCGCGGCAGCGGATGCATCACGACCGCCTGCTGCGCGCGGCTGGTGCGCAGCGCGCGCGCGTCGAAATGGACGTAGGCGCCGCCGCCCGCGCGATCTTTTTCGGCCAGCCGCTCGCGTTGCAGCCGGGTCACGTAAAACGCGTCGAGCGCCGTCGGCGGCCGCGCGCTGGGCGCCTTTTCGAGCGGATTTTCGCCGGTGAACAGCGCCATCTGATGGGGCGCGCTGGGCGTCAGATAGAGCGCGTCGAGGCCGCCCGCCTGCGATCTGAGTTCATCAATCGTGACCGTCGAGATGCGATAATTGCGTTCGGCCGCCAGCCGTTCGAGCACATAATCCGGCACGTCCATCCCGCCGAATGGCGCCGCCACGATATTCGCGCCGAAGCGCGCCAGCGCGTAAATCAGCGAATGCACCGTGCGGCCGAACTTGAGATCGCCGCATAGCGCCACCGTCAGGCCCCGCAGCCGGCCCTTCTTGCGCCGCAGGATATAGAGGTCGCAGAGCGTCTGCGTCGGATGTTCGCGGCTGCCGTCGCCGGCGTTGATTATCGGCGCCGAGGCGTATTCCGCCGCGACCCGCGCCGCGCCGTCATACGGATGGCGCACGACGATCAAATCGGCGTACGCCGCCACCACCCGCGCCGTATCGGCCAGCGTTTCGCCTTTCGACGCCGAACTCGCCTGCATGTCGGCGGAACTGATCACCGCGCCGCCCAGGCGATGCATCGCGGACTCGAAACTGAGCCGCGTGCGCGTCGAAGGTTCGTAAAACAGCGTCGCCATGATCAGGCCGGCGGCGAGATCGCACCGCCGTCCTTCGCGCAACGCTTCGACGAAGGCGTCCGCCAGCGTGAAAATGCGTTCGATATCCTCGATCGTCAGGTCTTCGATCGAGACCACGTCAAATTTCGGCATCCGCGCCATCGGCTACGCCTTCGAACCGCCGATCGCCACCGCGTCGAGGCCGTCGAATTCCTTGAGCCGCACATAGACCCGTTGGCCGGCCGGCGCGTCGATATTTTTGCCGACATAGTCGGCGCGCAGCGGCAATTCGTGCCGGCCGCGGTCGATCAGCACGGCCAGCTGAATCGAATCGGGCCGGCCCAGATCGGTCAACGCCGTCAGCGCGGCGCGCACCGTGCGGCCGGTGTACAGCACGTCATCGACCAGAATCACCCGCCGCCCGTCGATCGCGAAGGGGATGTCGCGGCCGAGCAGGCGCGGATCGCCGGGCGCGCCGCGGCCGTCGTCGCGATATGAGGAAATATCGAGCGTGCCGACCTCGACCGCCGCGCTTGCGTCCGCATGCAGCGCGGCGGCGATTCGCTCGGCCAGGCTGGCGCCGCGCCGCACGATTCCAATCAGCGCGAGCTTACCGTTCGCGTCGCGGTTGCGCTCGGCAATCTCCCGCGCGATCCGCTTGACGCAACGCTCGATTGCGGCCGCGTCGAGCGCCGCGGCCGGCTTGGCGAGGTTCCCGTCGCGGGTCATCGGTCAAATCCCGCGCGGCGGGCGGGCGCACCGGCGAATTTCGCGGGCGAATTGCGTTTGGCCGAAAAAAAAGCCGGCCGCGAATCGGGGCCGGCGTGAAGGATTTTCTGCGTCATTATTTCCACCTTTTCGCCCTCACGGAGCGAGTTAAAGGCGTTTTGAGAATACGTGCGCGCGCCAGCGGCGTCAATTCATCGCCGAACCCGCGCCGCTTCAGTTATCGACAGGCGCACGGCCGGCGGCGCCGTGGTCCCGCCGCGATCAATCCCGATCGTCCGGCACGAGCTTGAGCCGCCCCTTGCGACCGCCCGGTGGCGTGCGCGCGCCGCCCGCCGCCGCTCCAGTCGCCGCGCCCGCGCCGCGCCGGCCGCGCTTGGGCGGCGACGCTTCCGGCTTCGCGACGGAGCCTTTCGTCTGATTCCGTTCGACGCGGCCCTGCGCCTCCGCGCGCGCGTGCGAATGGGCCGTTCCGGCCTGCGCCTTCGGTTCCGCGTGACGCGGCTGGTCGAATCCGAAAATTCGCCGTTCGAGCCGCTTGATCCGATCGCGCAATTCGCCCGCGCGCTCGTATTCCAACCGCTCCGCCGCGTCCATCATTTCGCGCCGCAGCGCGCTGATCCGATCGGGCAGTTCGTGCGCGGGCCGATCGTCGTCGGCGGCGGCGTTCCGGCCGGGTTCGCCGATCTCGGGCGTCACCGCCCATTCCGGCGAATACATCTCGACCAGCGACGCGTCGATCGCCTTGATTATCGAGGCGGGCGTGATGCCGTGAGCTTCGTTGTACGCGACCTGTTTGGCGCGCCGCCGATAGGTCTCGTCGATCGCGGTGCGCATCGAGGCGGTAATCCGGTCGGCGTACATGATCACCTTGCCGTGCAGATTGCGGGCGGCGCGGCCGGTCGTCTGAATCAGCGATCGCGCCGAGCGCAGGTAGCCCTCCTTGTCGGCGTCGAGAATCGCCACCAGCGAAACTTCGGGAAGATCGAGGCCTTCGCGCAGCAGGTTGATTCCGACCAGCACGTCGAAATCGCCGCGCCGCAGGCCGCGGATAATCTCGACCCGCTCGATCGTCTCGATATCCGAATGCAGATAACGCACGCGCACGCCGAGGTCGTGATAGTAGTCGGTCAGGTCCTCGGCCATTTTCTTGGTCAGGCAAGTCGCCAGCACGCGTTCCTTGGCCGCCACCCGGGCGTGGATTTCCGCCAGCAGATCGTCCACCTGCGCGCCAGCCGGGCGCACTTCGATTTCCGGATCGATAAGGCCGGTCGGCCGGATCAACTGTTCGACCACCAGGCCGCGCGACTGGCGCAATTCATAGTCGCCGGGCGTCGCCGAAACATAGATCGCCTGCCGCGCCAAGCCCTCCCATTCCTCGAAATTGAGCGGCCGGTTGTCGAGCGCGGAGGGTAAGCGGAAGCCGAATTCGACCAGCGTCTGTTTGCGCGAACGGTCGCCGCGGTACATCCCGCCCAGTTGCGGAACCGTCACGTGGCTTTCATCGACAAAGCACAAATAGTTCTTCGGGAAATAATCGAGCAGCGTCGGCGGCGGCTGGCCGGGAGCGCGGCCGGTC
>DAHZDR010000224.1 GCA_027403435.1 Deltaproteobacteria bacterium | reverse complement strand
CACGCCGCTCTCCAGCTTACCGGCGACCATCTCAGACAAGCCGAACTGAGCGGCGGCGTGGTGGCGCATTACGGCGACTTCGTCGTCACGACGGACCGCGCGCTGTTCAAGCCGGACGCCGACGAGCTGACCGCGCCAGGGCTGGTGACGATCGTCGGCGAAGGGCTTGTGGTCAAGGGAATCGGCCTCAGCGGACATCCCAAAACCGAGGTTTTTCAGTTGCTCAAACAGGTGAACACGCGTATCACGCCAGGGAAGAACAGCGCCGCCAATGCCAAAGTTTCGTGAGACGATAAGCGCGGCGGCCGCCGCGGTCTGCGCCGGCGCGATAGTGGCGGCGGGCTTGCCAATCGGGACGGCCGCGGCGGCGGCGCGCGTCAAGGAGGCTTCGGCCCCGCCCGCGAACGCCGCCGAGTCGCCGTTCGGCGGCTTTGCGGGCAAATCGAATCACGCGCCGATCAATATCGTTTCGGATCAGCTCAACCTCGACTACAAGAACAACGTGATTGTATTCACCGGCCATGTGCACGCGGTGCAGGCGGACAGCGAACTCACCAGCGACACGATGCGCGTTTTGTACGGCAAGGACTTCCATCAGGTGCGGCAGGTGTTCGCCGACGGCAACGTGCGCATGAGCCAGGGCCAGCGCTGGGCGACTGGCGATCACGCCGTGCTTGATGAGACGCTGCATACGGTGGTGCTCACCGGAAATCCAATAGTGCATGACGGGAGCAATCAGGTCGCCGGCTCCAAAATCACGGTGTTTTTGCAAACCGGCCAAAGCGAGGTTGAGCAACCCAAGGTGGTGATCTTCCCTGGCGGGACGAAAAGTCAGGATAATGGCGGTGGAGCGGCCGGCGGCGGAGCCAAGTCGGAGCAAACGGCCGGCCCCGGCAACAAGTAGATGGCGCTGGAAGTAAAACTCGGACAGGACCTGCGGCTGCGTCAGCAGCTCGTAATGACGCCGCAGTTGCAGCAGGCGATCAAAATCCTGCAACTGTCGCTGCCCGAACTCGAAGCGGTGGTCCAAAGCGAGCTGGATTCGAATCCGATGCTCGAGCCGCTGGACCAGAGCGTGGCCGAGGCCGCGGCCAATCACGAAAACGACGAAAGCAACGAGAACGCGCCCGCCGACGGCGAACCGCTCGCCGCCGAGCCCGACGCGGAAACGGCGCTGGCCAGTGGCGACTCGCAATGGGAGCCGACCGCCGACGATCGGCCGGTCGAAACCATCGCCACCGAAGCGCCCGACGCCGCCGTCGAACTGGGCGAACTCGGCCGGCTCGACAAACTCGACTGGCGCGAATATCTGGAAAATTATTCGAACAACTGGCAAAACGGCGAAGCCGGCGATCCCGACGACGACCGGCGCAACACGCTCGAAAACACGCTCACCCGCAAAACCTCGCTCGAAGACCATCTGATGTGGCAGCTCAGGCTGTCGAATCTGGACGAGGCGGACCAGCGGATCGGCGCGACGATTATCTACAATCTTAACGATGACGGTTATCTCGAAACGCCGCTGGAGGAGCTGGCCGCCCAGCTCGAATGCGGCGTCGAGCGGGTCGAGCGCGTGCTCAAGCGGGTGCGGCTGCTGGATCCGCCCGGAGTCGGCGCGCGCAATCTGCGCGAATGCCTGTTCGCCCAGCTCACGAATCTGGGGATGGAGGACTCGCTCGCGGCGCGCGTCGTGCTCAACCATCTCGACCTGCTCGAAAAGCATCGCTACAACGAAATCGCGCGCTCCATGGGCGTCCCGCTGGACGCGGTCGGCGCCGCGGCCAAGATAATCGCGCTGCTCGAACCCAAGCCGGGGCGCGATTACGGCGGCCAGGAACCGGCGTATATCGTGCCCGACGTCTACATCCAGAAAATCGGCGACGACTTCATGGTGACGCTCAACGAGAGCGCGGTGCCGCGGCTCAGGCTCGCGCACTATTATCAGCGCGTGATGAACGACGCCACGGTCGGCGCCGAAACGCGGGAATACTTGCAGGAGCGGATGCGTTCGGCGCGCTGGCTGGTGAAGTCCATTTACCAGCGCCAGCAAACTATCTTCAAGGTCGCCAATTCGATCGTCAAATTTCAGCGGGCCTTTTTCGAGCGGGGCGTCGGCCTGCTCAAGCCGCTGGTGCTGAAGGACGTGGCCGAGGATATCGGCATGCACGAATCGACCATCAGCCGCGCCACCGCGAACAAATACGCGCATACGCCGCAAGGCATTTTCGAGCTCAAGTTCTTTTTCACCTCGGGCGTGAAGGCCGCCGACGGCGAGGACGTGAGCGCCGAAACGGTCAAGGAAAGAATCCGCGCGCTGGTGGCGGGCGAAGGTTCCCACGCACCGCTCTCGGACCAGTCGATTGCGGAAATCCTGCGCAATGAACAGATCAATATCGCGCGGCGAACGGTGGCCAAGTATCGGCAGGCGCTGGGCATTCTGCCGTCCAGCCGGCGCAAACGGTTCGAGTGACGGCGGTGGAGGAAGACGGTAATCGCTATGGAAAGCAAGACGGTCAAGGGCAAACGCAGCCGGGCGATCGAACGCAAGGCTCGCACCACGGCGCGCAAGGTGGCGCTTGCGCCGCCGGCGATGACGGTGACTTTCCGCCACGTCGATTCCTCGGACGCGCTGCGCGCGTACGCCGAACGCAAGTTCGCGCACATCGGCAAACTGCTCAAGCGCCCTTCCGAGGCGCATCTCATCCTGACGGTCGATAAATACCGCCAACACGGCGAAGTCACGCTCAAATCCGGCCGTCTGGCCGTAACCGCGGCGGAGGAGACCAAAGACCTTTACGCGGTGATCGATTTGCTCGCGGATAAGGTCGGCCGCCAGCTCAAGAGTCATTTAGGCAAGTCCAAAACCAGGAAAGTGCGCGCGCCCTCCGCCAGCGAGGTTCTCGCCGCCGCCGAAACCACGCGGTCCTCCGGCGGCGAGCGCGCCTGAAACGATGAAAATCACCGAAATTATCGGTCCGGGGATGGTGCTGCCGGACCTGAAGGGCGCCGCCAAACCCGAGGTCCTCAATGAACTGGCGGAATGTTTCGCCGCGAATTATCCCCCATTGAAGAAGGGCGATCTGGCCGCCGTGCTGGCGGAGCGCGAACGGCTCGGCTCGACCGCGATCGGCGACGGCATCGCGATTCCGCACGGCAAGCTGCGCGGCGTCACCCGCATCCTGGGGGTCTTCGGCCGCCATCGCGCCGGCGTCGATTTCGAATCGCTCGACGGCGGTCCAACGCGGCTGTTTTTCGTGCTGATCGCGCCCGAGGATTCCACCAGCCTGCATCTGAAAGCGCTGGCGCGGGTTTCGCGCCTGTTCAAGGACAACGCGTTCCGCGAAAAGCTGCTCGCGGCCCCCGGCGCCGAAGAGATTTACCGGCTGATTGTCGAAGAGGACAGCCGGTACTGAGCCGCCGCGCCGCGCGGCGGCGCGCCAACGCGGGCGACGAGGTTCAGGCGATGGATACGCAAAGCGGCGGCCAGGGAATCCCGGCGCGGGTGATAATCGTCACCGGCGTCTCGGGCTCCGGACGGGTCTCCGCGATGCGCGTGCTCGAGGATCTGGGCTTCTACTGCGTGGATAATCTGCCGGTCGCGCTGGCCCCGACGGTGGCCAGGCTGGCCGCCGCGCATGTTCCGCCAATCGCCAACGTCGCGCTGGGAATCGACGCCCGCGAGCGGATCTTTTTCCCGCAATGGCCGCAGGCGATCGAGGAACTGGAGCGCGCGGGCGGCCGGCTGGAAATAATTTTTCTCGACGCTTCCGACGACGTCCTCGCGCGCCGCTACTCCGAGAGCCGCAGGCCCCATCCGCTGGCCGAAAGCGGCCTCAGCGTCGCCGACAGTATCCGCCGCGAGCGCCTGGCGCTGGCCGAAATCCGCGAGCGCGCCACCCGCGTGATCGACACCACCACGCTCACCGTGCATGAACTGCGCGAGGTGATGACGGCCGCCGTGATGAGCGCGGCGGAGCGGCGGCGGATGGCGATCGCGCTGGTTTCCTTCGGCTACAAATACGGCCATCCGGTGGGTCTCGATCTGGTCTTCGACGTGCGCTTTATCCCGAATCCCTTTTTCGTGCCCGCGCTTAGGCCGCTCAGCGGACTCGACGCGCCGGTGCGCGAGTACGTGATGGCGCAGGCGCAGGCGCAAGGCTTTGTCGCGCGGGTCGGCGAACTGCTGGAATTTCTGATCCCGCTCTATCAGCGCGAGGGCAAGAGCTACCTGACGATCGGCCTCGGCTGCACCGGCGGACGCCATCGCGCGCCGGTGCTGGCGCGCGCCTTGCGCGACGAGCTGGCGCGGGTGGGCCACGACGCGGCCGTGCGCGATCACGATATCGCCCGCTGACCTGACGCGGCGCCAACCCGGCGCGGCGGGCCAGGCCCGCACGGCGCTTGCGCCGCCGCGCCGGGAGCGCGCTTGCTTGAC
>DAHZDR010000206.1 GCA_027403435.1 Deltaproteobacteria bacterium | reverse complement strand
ATGACCGAAATCGAACGGCCGGGGCGGTTATCCGTCCCGGCCGTTTGCATGCCGCCGCTCGGCCGCAACGGCGAGGTTGACAGCGCCATCGCCGTCGATGAAACTGCCGGATATTCCAGCCGACGCGATCCAGGTTAACCGGCGAGATTGGCGGATCTGGCGCGCGTTTTGAAGAAATTCGATTGATGAAGAAGTTTTTGGGCGCGTTGGCGCTGATAGCGCTTGGCTTCACGATCGCCCTTGGTATAGCGGATCTGGGCGTGCGCATCGCCAATCATTGGTATCCGTATTTTTATTGTTACGATCAGTATCGCGGATGGGGTCTCGAACCGGGGGCGCACGGATGGTACGGGCGCGAGGGCGCCTCATGGGTGCGGATCAATCACGACGGGTTTCGCGGACCGGACTACACAAAAGCCAAGCCTCCGGGCACGATGCGCGTCGCGGTAATCGGCGATTCCTACGTTCAGGCGATCCAGGTCGCGGAGGACGAGACCTTTACGTCGGTGATCGGCCGCCGCCTCAAGGATTGTCCGGCTCTGGCGGGCAAGAAAATCGAAGCGATGAACTTCGGAGTGGACGGCTACGGCACCGCTCAGGAACTAATCACGCTGCGCCGCAAGGTATGGGACTATTCTCCCGATATCGTCGTGCTGGCGATCTTTCTCGGCAACGATATCCGCAACAACTCGCCGGTGCTCGAGGGCGATCTTTGCCGTCCCTTTTATCAGTACGTTGACGGTTCGCTCGCGCTTACCGGCCCGTTCATCGGGTCTCCGTCGTTCAGGCTCTGGTGCATGGCGCGCTTCGACTATCGCGATTTGCGACTGGTCGATTTGTTCACGAACGCCTGGGATATAGTGCGCCACGGCGCTTCCGTTCCCACCGCGGCCCATCCGGTGGAACGCGCGATCAATTACAGCATTTACTCGCCGCCGCGCGAGGAGTCATGGCGTGAGGCGTGGCGCGTCACCGAAGGCTTGATCGAAGAGACGCATCAGGAGGTCGCAAGCCATCATGCGATGTTCCTTGCGGTGACCGAGGACACGGGCATCCAGGTATGGCCCAATCCGAAGATGCGCAAGGCGTTCGAACGGCGGCTCGGAGTGGGCGATTTATTCTATCCCGATCGGCGGATCGCGGCGCTCGGCGCGCGCGACGGCTTCGCCGTGCTGACCCTGGCCGAACCGTTGCAAAAATACGCCGACGATCATCATCTGTTTTTGCATGGATTCAAAAACACGCCGATGGGTTTCGGCCATTGGAACGCCGCCGGACACGCCGAGGCCGGCCGGCTGATCGCGGAAAAGCTTTGCGCGATGCTTGCCGCGGGCGCTGGTCCGGCTGGCGCGGCGACGCCTCAAAGCGCGGCGACGGCTGGCGCGTCGGGTTCGAGCGCTTCGCGGTAAAGATCGAGCGTCCGCCGCGCCATCAGGGCGACGCTGAATTCGTCCCGCACCCGGCGCATCCCGGCGGCTCCAAACGCGGCGGCAAGCGCCGGATCGTCGAATAAGCGATTGATCGCTTGCGCGAGCGCCTTGGCGTCGGCGGGCGGAACCGTGATTCCCGTTACGCCGTCGAGCGAAACGAACGGCACGCCTGAATCAAGGCGCGTGTTCACGACCGGCTTGCCGCAGGCCATCGCTTCAAGTTGCGCGATGCCGAAGGCTTCGCTGCGCGCCGTCGAGGGCATCGCGAACACGTCGGCCGCGTGAAAGTAGGCGGCGACCTCCTCCTCCGAGACGCGGCCAAGGAAAGTGATTCGATCGCGGACGCCGAGCCTGAGCGCGAGACGCTCGAGCTTCGCCCGCAGCGGCCCTTCGCCAACAATCAGAAGGCGTCCGCGCACTTCGGTCATCGCCTGGACCAGATATTCGAAGCCCTTGTAGTACACCATCCGGCCCACGGCCAACACGATATGAGGTCCGTAACGGGCGCGGATTTTAACGACCGTTTCGGCGTCGCGCGGGCGCAGGGATTCGAGCCGCACGCCGTACGGAATCACGCGGCAGCGCTCGCGATTGCGCGAGAGCACGGGCGAGCTATCGACATAATTGGGCGAACTCGCAATCAACGCCGTCGCGCGCCGCAACAGCGCCTCTTCGATCGGCCGCAGCAGCGTCGATATCGTCCGCTGGCGGATGATATCGCTATGCCATGCGATTATCAGGCGGGCGCGAACGCCGCTCGTCAAATAGGCCAACGCGGCCAGCGGATTCGGCAGATGGAGATGTACGATATCCGCATGTGCGCGGCGGATTTCGCGCACCATCGAGGGGCAGATCGGCGTCGCCCACAATTTGAACCATCGCGGCAGCCGCCGCACTGGCACGCCTTCCATCTCCGTCGCCATCAGGCGGCGCGTCTCGTTCGCCACCAGCACGCTCACGGCGATCGATTTGCGCAGTTCGCCGCATAGCGCCTGCAGATGGCTCTCCATGCCGCCGCGATAGGGCGGATAATACTTGCCGACGTGCAAAACCCGTGGCGGCGCGGGATTCCAGGGCGCGCCGTTAGTCTCCGCCGGACTGGAAAAAATCGGCGTGGCGTAATTCGTCGGACTGGCGCATAAGTCCTTCGCCGGTAAAGGTTTCATTCATCAACCTCCGAAACAGGCCCGATCGGCGCCGCGGCGCGGCCGGATCGCGGCAGTCGAATTATGCGGGCAATTCGCGATAGACGTTGGCGTAACGGCGTGCCGCCTCGCGCCAGGTGAAGCGGCCGGCCCGCGCCATTGCCGCGGCGCGGCGCGCGGCCGCCGCGGGCGTCTCGCGTTCGCGCAGCAAGCGCGCCGCGGCGGCGGTCCACGCGTCGCGGTCGGCGACCGGAGCATACGCGGCGGCGTCGCCGCCGACTTCGCGCAACGCCGCTATGTCGCTGGCCAGCACGGGCGCGCCGCAGGCCAGCGCTTCGAGCGTGGGCAGGCCGAAGCCTTCCGCCTCCGACGGCGCCATCACCAGCGCGGCGCGGCGATAAAGCGCGGCGAGCGTCGTCCGATCCACGAATGGCGCTTCGACGATCGCCGCGGCCATGCCGAGCCGGCGCGTTATTTCGTTCTGCGCCGGCGTGAACGGCCCGCCGACGCGAATCAGCCGCGCCGCGGGATATTCGCTTCGCAACGCCGCGAACACGTCGAGCAATACGTCGATTCTTTTGCGCGCGATCGTGCTGCCGACGTGCAATATCTCGATTGCGTTTGCCGCCGGAGCGCCCGCGATTAGCGCGGCGGCGTGGTCGGCGCGCGCGTCCGGCGCGGGCGAGAATTCCGGCGCCACGCCAATCGGGATCACGCTTACGCGCGGCGCCGGCGCAAGCCCGTGCTCAATTAGTGCGCCGCCGGTCGCCTCGCTGTCGCAGGCGATCCGCGCCGCCGCGCGCAGTCCGCTCAGGATTCGCCCAGCCATCAGGCGATATGCGCGGGAACGCCGTCCGCGCTCGGGTCCGATCAGCGATTGAAATGCGTCAAGGTCGTGGCAGGTGACGACGGTGCGCCGCGCGTCCAGCGTATGCGTCAGGTGGGCGTAGCTGTGATCGATTACATGAAATAGATCGAAGCGATCGCGGATTCGGCGCAGATGGCGCGGGTAGTCGAAAAACCGGTTGATCAGCCGATCGGCGTTGAAACGACGCCTGGCCGCGGTCCCGTTACCGGCCGCCGCGCGTGAAAACCGCCGCGCCATCGCCGGCCGAATCAACTCGGCATCGAATTCCGCCGCGGCCGCGGCCCGTAACGCGGCGTGAAGCATCTCCGCGACCAGGTCCATGCTAGGCCAGCCCTCTTCGATGAAATCCGCGATAATCGCGACGCGCGGGCGTGCGGACGTGGTTGAATCGTTCAATTGAGTCGGACGCGATCGCCGGCGTCGCCCGTATCCACGACCCGCGCGAAAACCGAGTCGAGCGCCTCCAGATGGTCCGCCATCGAATAGCGCCGCGCCGCGGTTAGCGCGCCCGCGCGCATC
>DAHZDR010000205.1 GCA_027403435.1 Deltaproteobacteria bacterium | reverse complement strand
CGCATCGTCGATACCCGCAAGACCCATCCGGGCCTGCGCGCGCTCGAAAAATACGCCGTCCGCGTCGGCGGCGGCTTCAACCATCGCTTCGGCCTCGATAGCGGCGTGCTGATCAAGGAAAACCATATCGCCGCCGCCGGTTCGGTCGAAAACGCGCTCGAACGCGCCCGCCAATTCGCGCCGCATACCTTCCGCGTCGAAATCGAATGCGAAACGCTGGCGCAGGTCGAAGCGGCGATCGCCCACGGCGCCACTTCGATCCTGCTCGACAACATGACGCCGGACGAGATGCGCCAGGCGCGCGCGCTCGCCGGCGACGGAATTTTGCTCGAAGCCTCGGGCGGCGTCACGCTCGACTCAGTCCGCGCGATCGCCGAGGCCGGCGTCGATCTGATTTCGGTCGGCGCGCTGACCCATTCGGTCAAGGCCGTCGATCTCAGCATGCGAATAGAAACGGTCTAAGCCGCGATCGGCAGCGCCCGCGATGCCCGCCAATCCATATCAATCGATTGAAACCGGAACGCCGGGACGGATCGGCTGGCGGATTCATTATTTCGACGAAGTTGGCTCGACCCAGAAGGTCGCCGCCGAATTGGCCGAAGCGGGCGCCGCGCACGGCACTGTCGTAATCGCCGAGCGCCAGAGCGCGGGCCGCGGCCGGATGGGCCGCGCGTGGCATTCGCCGCCCGGACTCAATCTTTACCAGACGATTATTTTGCGGCCGACGACGCCGCTCGCGGAAGTTCCCCGGCTCAGTCTGGTCGCCGGAGTCGCCGCGGCCGAGGCGCTCGAAACCGTCGCGCCCGGCCTGGTCGCGCTCAAATGGCCCAACGATTTATGGCTCAAGGGCCGCAAAACCGGCGGCATTATCGCCGAGGCCGTCACCGATCCGGGGCGGGGCTTGCGCTGCGTCCTGCTCGGGATCGGCGTCAACGTCAATCTCACGGCGGAACAGATTCCCGACGACCTGCGCGGCAAGGCGACCTCGGTGCGAATCGCGACCGGCCGCCCCTGCGACCGGATCGCGCTTGAGGCGGCGCTTTGTAATCGCCTCGACTCCCGCTATATGGAAGTTCAGGACCACGGCTTCGCCGCCGTCCGGCCGGCCTGGGAGGCGTATTCGGCGTTGACCGGCAAACGCGTCACCGTGATCGACGCCAGCGGGCGGATCGCCGGAACCGTCCGGGGCCTCGACGCCGAGGGCGCCCTGATGCTGGAGGCCGAGTCCGGTCCGGCGCGAATCCTGACCGGCGAGGTGACGGTCGAAGGCGCTTACGACTGACCGCGGACCGTCACGAGGAGCCGGTCTTGCGGCGCCGCCGGGCGTCAAGTGGCGCCACGGGCGGGTTTTCGGGCGCCACGGGCGCGGACAGGTGGCGAGCGGGTTGCGGAAATATCGGGAGTGCGCCGGCGCGCGGCGTCCCGCAAATCGGTGGAACTGCGGCGGTTCGGCTGCGCGATAACGATGCGTGCTCCAGCTAACGTTGGACAACGTTGCGGAGAGGTGAATCGTTATGGCAGTCGAAGATCGCGGAACCCTGAGGACTATCGCAATCGTCGGCCAAGGTGGCGCCGGCAAGTCGCAGCTCGCGGAGGCGATGCTGTTCACGGCCGGCGCGGTCAAAACTCTCGGCCGTCCCGACGATGGCAGCGCGAGCCTCGATTTTGAACCCGAAGAGATTGCGCGCCATATCACGATTAGCTCCGCCTTCCATCATCTAAACTGGAAAAAGACCGAAGTCATTCTCGGCAATACTCCCGGCTATGCCGCCTTTCTGCCCGAGGCGTTCGCGACCATGCGCGCGGTCGATGGCGTGATCTTCATGGTCAGCGGAGGCGGCGACGTCAAAGTCGAAGGGCAAAAAATCTTTGATGAAATCCGCCGCCTGGAATTGCCGCGAATCGCCTTCGTTTCGCGCCTCGATCGCGAACGGATGAGCTTCGCCGCGGCGCTCGCGGACCTCGAAAAGGTCTTCGGCGCCCATCCGGTCGTCCTGACCCTGCCGATCGGCGAGGAAGCCGCGCTAACTGGCGTGATCGACGTGCTCGCGATGAAAGCACTGGTCCATGGCGACGCCAATGGCAAGCCGCGCGAGGAAGAACTGAGCGGCGAACTGAAATCGCGCGCCAACGAGGCTCGCACGCGCCTGCTGGAGGCGGTTGCGGAAACCGACGACGCGCTGCTCGAAAAATATCTGGAGCAGGGTAATCTTGGCGATGACGAATTGCGCTCGGCATTGCGCAAGGCGGTCATGGCGGGGCGATTGACGCCCGTGATGGCGGGTTCGGGCGCGCAAAATATCGGCGTCGCGCCACTACTCGACGCGATCGCCGCGATTCTGCCCGCGCCGCACGAACGCCCCGCCGATCGCGGCGCCGGACCGGCCAACGGCGCGCCCATCGAACGTCCGCACGATCCCGCGGCGCCATTCTCGGCCTTCGTCTTCAAAACCATCATCGACCCGTTCGCCGGCAAACTCTCGATCATGCGCGTGGTCTCGGGACGGGCGGCGACGGACGCCCATGTGCTCAATTCGACGCGCGGAGTCAAAGAGCACATCGGCCACCTATTGCGGCTCGAAGGGCGCAAACAGGCGCAAATCAACGCCGCCGAAGCGGGCGAAATCGTCGCCGTCGCCAAACTCAAAGAGACCACCACCGGCGACACCCTGGCCGACGAAAAAGCTCCCGTGACCTTCCCCGTGCCGGAAAAGCCAGCCCCGGT
>DAHZDR010000182.1 GCA_027403435.1 Deltaproteobacteria bacterium | reverse complement strand
ATCATCGCCGAGGGTATCGCGGAACGGCTCGATCCGGCCACGCTGCCGGCCGCCTCAAGCCTGAAACGCGACGCCTATGGCAATATCCATATCGCCGATATTCCCCTGGGCGCCCTGCTGCGCGAGCGAGTGCGCGAGGGCCTGAAGGAAATCGGCGTCTCGGTCAATGTCGTCGCCAAGGATATCGGCTATGAATTGCGCTGCGCGAAGCCGGTGCCCTTCGACACCGAATACACCCGCACGCTCGGCTACGGCGCGGTACGCTACCTGCTCGACGGCGGCTCCGGCGCGCTAATCGCCATCACCGGCGGACGGGTCACGCCGGTCGAGTTGCCACAATTGCTCGATCCCGAGACCGGGAGAATCAGGGTGCGGATGGTTGACGTGACGACCGAGTCATATCGCGTCGCCCGCTCCTACATGATCCGGCTCGAAACGCGCGATTTGCAGGAACCCGCGCTCTCGCGGATCGCGGTTTACACCACCTTCGCGGCGGACGAGTTCCGCAACCGCTTCCTGCCCGCCGTCACCGCGACCGCCGTATAGCGCGCCATGGCGCCGAGGCGGCGCGGTTAGCCGTTACGCCCAGCGCTGGCGAATCCGCCCTAGCCGCGAAACAACTCGAACTCCCGCTCCCACTCGTAGGGCAAATCGATTAGCGTTCCGCCCTCGCGCACGGTCTCCAATGCGCGCAGCGCGTCAAGCAGGATTGCGCGCTGGCGTTCGTGCTCGAACGACCGGCCAAACGTATTGCCCATCGGGGCGTTGACGAACGCTGTGCGGGGAGCTTTGACCTGCGCGCTGATGTCGCGCGCCGTCGAAACCACGATGGTTGGAATTCCCGCCTCTTCGAGCACCCGCGCGACCAGACCAACGGTCTGGTGATCGAGCGGTCAGGCGGGGACCAGCGCGGCGGCGTCAACGCGATCCTCCTTCAAACGCAGGGCGAGCGCCGGCGCGGCTTCATTGATTACCGCCGCGCGCGTATAAATCCTGCCCATGAAACCGCTGTAATGGCGCGGCGCGACCGAGCCGATTATGCCTTGCGCGGCAAGCTCGCGCAGCCGCTCGACCGGAAAGATGCAGTTGATATCGCGGTCGGCGTCGCGATGGTCGTAGTAGGCGTCGTTGATCACGAGGCATCCGGTCAGACCTTCGCTTGCGAGCGCGTCAAGCCGCAGATCGTTGCGCGCCTGCGGATTGAACGGCGGCGCGTCGCAAGCGGAAACGCCGCCCGACGTCAGCAGCGCAATCCTGCACTGACTGAGCGGTTTGGCGAGCCGCGTCAGCGGAGCGTCGTGATTGACCGTCCACTGATAGGGCTGAAATCCCTGCGATTGGTAATGGGCGTTCAGCTTTTCGACATAACGAATCGGTTCCATAAAGGCCGCCTTTCGAAAATCACGATTGCCGCTTGATTAATCAATACCAGAAGCCGGAAACATTTGGCTAGCGGCCGTGCCGGGTGGCGCCAGCCAGGTCTGGAATATCCGCGCAAGGGACGCCATTCAATGGGTGGCGCCAGCGGCGCCATTCAAATAGATCGGCATCCGAAAGGCGGCGCGACCGGGAGCGCGGCGCCGCGCGGAGGAATCGATTCGCGATGCCGAAGGATGTCGTCACTCCACCAAACCACCGCTCGAAAGCGCGCGGCCGCGCCGCCATGGTTTGCGCCTATGCCGCCGCGATCGGCTTCGCCGCCGGATGCGCCACGGTCGCCGCTCAGCCTGAAATCCAGCCATATCGCTATGCGCCGGCCAGCGCCGCCAGGCCGTGGTCGCCCGAGGCGCCGTCGTCATATCTGCCGCCCGCCGCTTCCGCGCGCTTACCGGACGCCGCCAGCGCGGCGGGCGTCGCCGCCCCGGCTTCGTCCGCGCCACGCTACGGCCTTGCCGCGCTGATCGACATCGGCCTCGCCAACAATCCCGACACCCATCGCGCATGGGAATCCGCACGCGCCGCCGCCGCGCGTTATGGAGGCGCCCAAGCGCCCTACTACCCGCTCGTCACCACCGAATTCGCGAGCGGTTATCAGCGAACGCCGTTTGCGTTTCCCGGACAGGTGGTCGCGCTCAAACAATGGCAGGCCGATCCGGCGATCGCCCTCACCTACACTCTGATGGACTTCGGGCGGCGCGGCGCGAGCGCCGCGGCCGCGCGTGAAGCCCTCGCCGCGGCCAACTTCCGTTTCAACCGCGATTTACAGCGGGCGGTCTTCGCGATCGAGCGTGGCTATTTCGCGCTGGCCGCGGCGCAAGCCGCCATCACGGCGGCGACGCGCAATCTCGAACTTAGCCAGGCCGATTTGGCCGCGGTTAAGCAACGGCGCGACCTTGGTCTCGCGACGCAGCCCCAATACCTGCTGGCCAGGGAGCGCGACGCGCACGCCAAATACGATTTGGCCAACGCGCGCCTGATGGCCGAGGAGGCGCGCGCCAATCTGGCGGTCGCGCTCGGCATTCCGGCGGACACTCCGTTCGCGGTCGAAGCGCTCGATCGGATGGCCGCGCCACGCGCCCTCGGCGAGAATCTGGAAGCGTTGATCGGCGAGGCCAAGCGGATGCGTCCCGACCTGGCGGCGCGCGTCGCCGCGATGCGCCAGCGCGAAGCGCTCAGGCGCGAGTCCGCCGCGCAATGGTGGCCTGAAATCGATTTGGAATCCGAATACGGCCAGGACATATGGGGATTTCAGATCGCCGGACCGCCGACGGTCAACGTCAACGAACCGCAGTACTCGGCGCTCATCGCCCTGCGCTGGGACCTGTTCACCGGTTTCCGCCGGCTTAACGACGATCGGCGCACCGAGTCGGAGCGGGCCGCCGCGCGCGACGCGCTGCGCTCCCGCGAGATCGTGGCGATCGCCCAGGTCTGGCGCGCCTATTACGAATTTCAGTCCTCGCGGGAAAAATACGCATACGCCCGCACGCTGCTCGCCGCGACCCGCGAAGCATACGCCGCCAACAGCGAAACCTACCGGCAGGAGCTAAGCACCATCGTCAAGCTGCTGACGACGACGCGCGATTTGGCCAACGCCCGCTATGTCGATAGCCAGAGCCACGCCGATCTGCTCACCGCCACGGCCGCGATGGCGTATGCGGCGGGCGCCATCGGACCATCTATGCAGCATTAAAGCGTCCTGGCGGCGAACCGCGCGTGCGCAACCGGCTATGGCGCGACTTCAA
>DAHZDR010000172.1 GCA_027403435.1 Deltaproteobacteria bacterium | reverse complement strand
CAGGCGCCGGCGTCGGCGGGCCGGTCGTCGGGACCGAACGGGCGCTGCGTTCTCAGGCACGAATAACAGGCGGTCGCGCTCGCCGGATCGATCAGGCGGGCGCCGCCGGGCGCGCGAAAATAGCTGAACTTCGCGCGCAGCATCGCGCAAAATTCCGCGGCGGGCGCCGCGCCGGGGGTTTCCGGTCCGTCAGCCATCGGCCACCTCCCGCGCTCAGGCGAAATCATCGGCGATTCCGCCGGCGCGCAAAATCGCGCGGCGCACCAGCGTCCGGGCGATCGGAACTTTGTAGCCGTTATGCGCCAGCGGCGCGGCCTGGGCGAGCGCGGCCGCTGCGGCGCGTTGGGCGAGCGCGCGATCGAGCCGCGCGCCGAGCAGGATTGTTTCGGCGGCGGGAGCGCGCCATGGAATCGGCGCGACGGCGCCCATCGCGAGCCGCGCGTGGACGACCGCGCCCGCATGATTCAGCGCGATAATCGCGACGGCGCTGGCCAACGGCCAATCGAAGGACTGTTTCTCGCGCGCTTCGAGATAGACGCCGCGGGCCTGGGCGGGCGGCGCGGGAACTTCGATCGAGGTGATTATCTCGCCGGGCGCAAGGACATTTTCGCGGCGCGGATCGAGCGCCGGCAGGGTGAAGAAATCCGCGATCGCGAGTTTGCGTTCGCCGCAGGGACCAAGCAGCGTGACCGTCGCGTCGTAAGCGACGAGCGCCGGCGCGAGATTCGACGGATGGACGATAAACGACGGTCCGCCGCCGAGAATCGCGTGATAGCGGTTGAGGCCGGCGACCGCGTAGCACTTCGCCCCGCCCTTTTTCAGGCAAACGATATCGGGATTGCGGAAATACCAGCAGCGCGGGCGCTGCGCGAGATTTCCGCCGACCGTCGCGAGATTGCGGATCTGCGGCGTGGCGGCCTCGGCGGCGGCGTCGGCGAGCGCCGCGTGGCGCGCGCGCACGGCGGGCGCGGCGGCGAGTTGGCTCAGCTTGACCAGCGGTCCAATCCGCAAAGCGCCGCCGGACGCGCTGTCGATTCGATCGAGGCCGCCGAGCGCTTTCAGATTCACCAGCTCGTCGGACGCGGCGATATACAGTTTGAGCGTGTCGAGCAAATCGACGCCGCCGGCGAGCGCCGCGCGGTTCGCTTCAGCCAGCATCCGCGCGGCCGCGGGCGGGTCGGCGGGCGCGATTATGGAGAAACGCTTCATTGGCGGCGGATCCCGAAGCGGCTTGCGGATGCAGCGCGCGGCGCCATCGTCACGCCTGGCCCAGCGCCGCCAGCACGCGATCGGGCGTGAGCGGCAGATCGCGGACGGGCGCGCCGATCGCATCGGCGACGGCGGCGCCGATCGCGGCGGCCGCGGCGACGTGCGCCGCCTCGCCGAGTCCGAGCACGCCGGTGTTGGTGACGCCGTTGGCGACCTCGACGAACAAGACCTGAATTTCGGGCGTGTCAAGAATCCCCGGCAATTTATAGTCGTCCATCGTCGGATTCACCATCAGGCCGGTTTGCGGATCAAGCCGGCGATCCTCGAACAGCGCGAAGCCCACGCCCATGATCACGCCGCCGTTGACCTGGCCGCGGGCGGTCAGCGGATCGACGATCAGGCCGGCGTCGTGCACGGCGACGAAATCGGTGACGCGCACGATTCCGGTTTCGATATCGACCTCGACTCCGGCGAACTGGCATCCGGCCTGCGTCAGGCTGTAGCCGCCGTAGTTGGGCACGTGTTCGCCGTCGGCGGCCAGCGCGTCGCCCGGAATCCGCCGGCAAAGATCGGCGAACTGGATTGAGCGATTCGGTTGGCCGCGCACGCTCGCCACGCCGTCGCGCAGCACGAGCTCGTCAGGCTCGGCGCCGAGCGCCGGGGCGGCGAGCCGCAGCAGCTTGCGCTTCAGATGAGCCGCGGCCTGGCGAACCGCGGGCGTGGTCGAAGGCGCGGTCATGCTGCCGCCCGAGGGCAGCGAGAACAGGTAGCGGGTATCGCCGATTTCGGCGCTGACGCGCGCGAGCGGCAGGCCAAGCTCCTCGGCCGCGACCATCGCGAGAATCGTGCGCGTGCCGGTGCCGATATCCTGCGTGCCGATGCGCACGGCGACGCGGCCGTCGCGCCAGGCGACGCATTGCGCCTGCGGGCCGGACGCGCCGATGCCGTGCCAGGCGGCGGACGCCACGCCGATGCCGCGGCGCAGCGGTCCGCGCGCGCGGGGCGCGCGGGCGCGTTCGTCCCAGCGAAAGGCGCGGGCGCCGATCGCGAATTCGAGCGCGCGCACCGGACTCGGATTATTGCGCCGGCGCATCTCCAGCCGATCGATGCCGAGCTTGCGCGCCAGCTCGTCGATCGCCAGCTCCAGCGCGAAGCAGCCCTGCGGCCATCCCGGCGCGCGCATCGCCGAGGACGGACCCGCGTTGATATGGACGTTGCGCTCCTCGGTGCGCAGATTGGGGCAGCGGTAAAGCGCGCGATACGGGCCGGAACTGCCGGAGCCGCCGCCGATCCCGCCGCCGCCATGCTGGGTCAGCTCGATCGCGGTCAGCGCGCCGTCGCGCGCGGCGCCGAGACGCACGCGCTGCGATGAACTCGGCCGGTTCCCGGTCGCCACGTGTTCGTCCGCCCGCGGCAGCATCAGCTTGACCGGCGCCTCCGCCAGCCGCGCGAGTTCGACGGCGATAATCACCTCGTGGCCGGCGCCGAATTTCGAACCGAAGCCGCCGCCGAGGTAGGCCGTGATTACGCGGACGTTTTCGGGCGGCAGATTGAAATAGACCGCGAGATCGTCGCGCACGCCGAAAATTCCCTGGGTCGAACACCACACGGTCAG
>DAHZDR010000171.1 GCA_027403435.1 Deltaproteobacteria bacterium | reverse complement strand
ATGACCGTTTGGGGCCACGCCCAGGCATGACCGTTTGGGGCCACGCCCAGGCATGACCGTTTGGGGCCACGCCCGCGGGCGCTTGCGAGATCGATCCGACTGGCGCGCCGCATCAGTATGACATAATGGGCGGCCGCGGGCGGGATGGCCGAATCGCGCCGCGCATCGCCCCGGCCGTGCGCATTCGCGAGTTCCCCTTATTCGTCATGCCCGGGCTTGACCCGGGCATCCATCGATATGGATTCTCGGGTCAAGCCCGCGAATGACCGTTTGGGGCCACACCCAGGCATGACCGTTTGGGGCCACGCCCGCGGGCGCTTGCGAGATCGATCCGACTGGCGCGCCGCAAGCGATCAGGATTTCGCGGGGTTGAAGCCTCGGGCGAGCGCGTTGACGTCGCCGGAATCGATCAGGTCGGCGGCGGTCCAGCCGTTTTCGTCATACTCGCCGAGGAACTCGTCGATCCACTTTCTCAAATCGGCGGTGCGGCCGGTGGCGTCGGCGACCGGCAGGTTTTCGAGCCGGATCAGCTCGTAATTGCCGGCGTAGTTGCGCTCGTAGAGTTCGTGTCGGCCGCCGAATTCCGTGCCGATCGCGTCCCACAGCGCCTTGAGCACCTTGACCCGTTCGAGCGCCGGATAGTTATTCGAGCCGCGCAGGTATTTATCGAGATATTGCCGCAATTCGGGATTTTTGAAGTCCCGGACGCTGGAATTGAGATAAATCAGGCCGCTTGAAATAGTCTGTTCGGCGATTTCCTTGACGCGCGGATAGGCGATGGTCGCGAGAAACCGATAGGCCATGCCGTAGCCGATATTCGGCTGCAGGGCGCCGTTGACCCACGGCTCCGGCGAATGGACCATCGCGTCGCCGAGCGCGTGGAAGATATTGGCCCAGCCGATTACCTCGCCCAGCTGGATTTGGGTCGGACGCGCGTCGGCGTTGCCGATCGCGTCGGCCGCCTTGAGCATCAGTCCGGTCAGAAAATCGAGCTTCACCGCCAGCCGGGTGCATCCGTGGAGCGTGAAGCGCGGAATAAAGCCCGACTGGGGAAAGAAGCCGTTGGCCTTTTCGAGATCGCGGTAGACCAGAACGTTTTCCCAGGGAATCAATACTTTGTCGAGAATGAGGATCGCGTCGTTCTCGTCGAAGCGCGAAGATAGCGGATAGTCGAATGGACTACCCATCACGGCGGCGTTGAGTTCATAGGAGGGGCGGCAGACGAGCTTCACGCCGGGCGCGTCCATCGGGATGATGGCGAACAGCGCCATGTCCGGGCGGCCGAGCGGAGTCGGCCCGTAGAAGCCGATGAAGTTGCAATGCGTCAGGGCCGAGCCGGTGGCGACGACCTTGGCGCCGCTGGCGATAACGCCGGCGGCGGTTTCCTTTTCGACGTGGACGAAAACGTCGCCGACCTCGTCGGGCGGGCGGGATTTGTCGATCGGCGGATTGATCAGCGCGTGGTTCAGGAACATGCATTTTTCCTGCGCCCGCCGATACCATCGCAGCGCGTTTTCCTGGTACGGCGCGTAAAAATCGGCGTTGGCGCCGAGCGTGCCGGTGAGGCTCGCCTTGTAATCGGGCGAGCGCCCCATCCAGCCGTAGGAAAGCCGCGCCCATGCGGCGATCGCGTCGCGCGAGCCCGCCAGGTCCGCGGCGGTGCGGGGAACTTTGTAGAACTTGTGGGTGAAGCCGCCGCCGCCGGTGTCGGTGTCGGCGATCAGCGCGGCGTTTTTGCGCGGGTCGTGGAGCGCGTCGTACATCCGCGCCAGGGTCCGCGCGGAATTGCGGAAGGCGGGATGGCGGGTGACGTCGCGCACGCGCTCGCCGTGAATCCAGACCTCGCGGGAATCGCGGATGCTGTCGAGAAATTCGGCGCCGGTATAGGGCCGCTCGGCGCTGGCGTTACGATCGGCGCGGGGCGCCGCGGGGGCGTCAGTCGAGGCCATCGGCAGAGGTTCTCCTTAGCCGCCAGCGGCTGCGGTTAGCGGCGGGCGGACAATGCCGCGCCGTCCGCTTTCCATTACCTGAATGGACGGCCGGTTGACAAGGGCGTGGGCGACGGCGGGGTCGAAGGGCAACGTTTGGCGCCGTATCCTTCGGTACTATATCGAAGCATTTGACTTGACGTAATAATAAAATCCGGGGAAGGCCTTTTGACGGCGTCTTGGAGGTAAGTTGGATGCATACGAGATGGATAGTCCCCGCAGCGCTGGCCCTGGCGGTCGCGATCCTGGCGGCGGGATGCTCGGGACAGCCGTTGACCGAGCGCGAAAACGGAACGGGAGTGGGCGCGAGCGGCGTCGTCGTCGGCAACCAA
>DAHZDR010000165.1 GCA_027403435.1 Deltaproteobacteria bacterium | reverse complement strand
CGCGGAGGCGCCCGCACCCGGCCCGACCGTCGCCATCGTGCGCGAAATTACCGCCGACCGCATGGGCCTCGATATCGGTCCCGCCACCGTCGCCGCGTTCATTGAGCGGCTGCGCGGCGCCAAAACCGTCGTCTGGAACGGTCCGCTCGGACTTTTTGAAACGCCCGAGTTCGCCCATGGCACGCTCGCGGTCGGCGCGGCGCTCGCCAACCTCGACGGCGTGATGAGCGTGATCGGCGGTGGCGACACGGCCGCGGCCGTCGCCGGCCATCCGTGGGCCGCCCGGTTCAGCCATATCTCGACCGGCGGCGGCGCCACGCTGGAATATCTCGAAGGAATCGAACTGCCGGGCGTAAAGGCGCTCGAAGTCTGACGGTCAGGCCGCGCGCCTGGACCGGGCGCAGCCGCCCGGCCATTTCAGGATAATCGATGCGAAGAAAGCTCTTTGCCGCCAACTGGAAAATGAATCTGACTCCGGTCGAGGGCCGCGCCTTGATCGCCGCGCTGCGCGCCATCCTCGATCCGCGCGCCGCCCAACTCGCCCGCGACCGCGACGTGATCGTCGCGCCGGCCTTCCCGGTCCTGGCGGCGGCGGCGCAGGCGCTGGCCGGCGCCTCGATCGCGCTCGGCGCGCAGAACATGCATTTCGAGGAAAAAGGCGCCTTCACCGGCGAGGTTTCGGCCGCGATGCTCCGCGCATTCGGCGTAACTTACGTTATCGTCGGCCATTCCGAGCGACGCCAACTGTTTTTGGAAAGCGACGAGTTGGTCGGCAAGCGCGCCGCCGCCGTCGCGGCCGCCCGCTTCGTTCCGATTCTATGCGTCGGTGAAACCGCCGACGAACGCGACCGGGGCCGCACGCTCGAAGTCGTGATGCGCCAGTTGCAGGCGGGACTGGCCGGAATATCGACCGAACAGGCGCGGCGCGTCGTGATCGCCTACGAGCCGGTATGGGCGATCGGCACCGGCCGCACCGCGACGCCCGAGCAGGCCGCGACCGTCCACGGCGCGCTCCGCGAGGCCCTGCGCGACCGCTTTGGCGCCACGACCGCGGACGCATTGCCGATCCTCTATGGCGGCAGCGTCACGCCCGAGAATGTTGACTCTTTGCTGGCGAAGCCGGATATTGACGGGGCTCTGGTCGGCGGGGCAAGCTTAAAGGCTGATTCGTTCGCGCGGATCGCAACGTCGGGGCTGGCGTGACATCGCTCCGTCGGCAACAGACGCGCAAATGGGCGAAGCAAAGGCCAATTCGGCGGGAAATTAATCGAGGATGTTAACCGCGGCAATCGCGCTTCATGTGACTGTTTGTATCGCGCTGGTAGTGGTTGTGCTGCTACAGCGCGGCAAGGGCGCGGAGGTCGGCGCGGTCTTTGGCGGGTCGAGCCAGACCGTCTTTGGCGCGAGCGGCGCGGGCGGCGCGCTGTTTCGGCTGACGTGGACGCTTGCGGCGATTTTCTTCGCCACGTCGCTTTATTTGGCTTATTCCTCGACGCGGCGCGTCACCGGCAGCATCTTTCATGAAGGTTCGGTAACGACGCATATGGCGCCCAGTGGCGCCAAACCCGGCGCTCCGGCGGTCCCTTCGGGCGCCCCGGCGAAACCGGCCAGCGGCGCATCGGCGCCGGCGAGCAATCCGGCGCCGCCGGCCAAATAGACCGCGCGCCGTCCAAGACCCTCGGCGGCGCGATTTTTCAAGCGCGGGTGGTGGAATGGCAGACACGCGAGTTTGAGGGGCTCGTGGTAGAAATACCGTGCGGGTTCAAGTCCCGCCCCGCGCACCACCTTTCCAGATAGTTCCAAATCCTCCTATCGGGGCCGCGCGTCGGCGCCGAGCGCCGCGCCGAAGCTCAGTTGCCGCTGCGCGATTCCGTCCGGCGGACCAGCGTCAGCCGCCGATCGCGTGTCGCGCGACGCCGCCACATCGAAACCGCATCCGCGCTTGAGCGTGCGGAAGATTGCGTCGAGCCGTTCGTCGTACGCCCGCGGCGCATAGGTCGAGCGGCCGTAATAATCCTCGAAGCGGGCCGCGAGCGCGGGAAATTTCTCCCGGATAAACGGGATAAAGCGGCGCGCCGCCGCCGGCTTCAGGAACAGCGCGCGATGCCATACGTTGGCCGCGCCGGCCCGCCGCGCCGCCCGGATCACCGCCTCGATTCCGCCGGCGTCGTCGGTAATTCCCGGTATCATCGGCATCATCAGGACGTTGCAGCGAATCCCCGCGGCGCTCAGCCGCTGGAGCGCCGCGAGCCGAATCGACGGGCGGGGCGCGCGCGGTTCCAGGGCGCGCTGCAAACGCCGGTCGAGCGTGATCAGCGAAAAATTGACCGAGAGCCGCGAACGCGCGTTGATTTCGCCGAGCAGGTCGCGCGCGATCAGGCCGGACTTGGTGGTGATCGAAAGGTCGAGTCCGCCCACCCGCGCCATCACGGCCAGCAGGGCGCGGGTGACGCCGAAGCGCCGTTCGGCCGGCTGATAGGGGTCGGTGGCGGTGCCCAGCGCAATCACGTCGGCGCCGACGGGAGTATGCGCGAGCGTGCGCGCGAGCGCCTCGGCCGCGCGTTCCTTGACGAAGATACGCCGCTCGAAATCCATGGGGTCGCGCAGCTCCAGGAACTCATGGGTATAGCGGGCGTAACAATAGACGCAGCCGAATTCGCATCCGCGATAGGGGTTGATCGTCCAGCGGAAGCGCAGCTTGGGGTTGGCGCAGCGGTTGAGGATTTGCCGCACCGGCATCGAGAGGAACTCGACGTCGCGGACGGGCGCGAGCGGCGCCGCTTCCGGTTCGAGCATCGGCAATTCCGGCGTCTGTGCGCTTTTCCGCCCCACCCCTCGATTTTCGCTATTCTTTCGCTTTTGTCAAGGTAAATTTAGAATTGAGGGATAAGGATACTGTTTTATGCATCCTAGCCTTGTCTTTATCGTCAGACGTTGCGTACTA
>DAHZDR010000156.1 GCA_027403435.1 Deltaproteobacteria bacterium | reverse complement strand
CGACCAAAGTTTCAGTGGCCGTGGTTGTGGGATCGCTTGATCGGCGAACGGCTAGAGCCGCGGGCGCGGCATGGGACCACGGCCGCGTTCGTAGGCGTCGGCGACGCGGAACACGGTCGCTTCGTCGAACGGCCGTCCGATAATCTGCATCGACAACGGCATCCCGTTCGGCGCCGTCCCGATCGGCAGCGCCAGCGCGGGCTGGCCGGTGACGTTGAACGGCGCGGTGAAGCGCAGCACCGACGCGACCATATCGACCGATTCGCCGGAATCGTCGAGCGCGCGTCCGCCCGAGGCGATTTTGGGAGCCGGAATCGCGGCGGTCGGCGCGACGAGCACGGCACATTTCTCCAGCGCGTCAAACGCCTCGGCCAGCACCGCGGCGCGGGCGCGCTGGGCGCGGACGTAATAGATCGCCGGCGTCAGCATCCCGGCCTCGAGCGTGCGGCGCACGTCGTTGCCATAATCGGCGGCCCGCGCGCGCATCCATGGTTCGTGATACTCGGCCGCCTCGGCGAACATGATATTGGTGGCGATCGAGGCCGCCATTTCGATCGACGGAAGCGAAACTTCCTCGACTTCCGCGCCGAGATCGCGCAACTGGCGTAGCGCGGCGGTGAAACCGTGCGCAACTTCGTCGGAAAGTCCGCCGGTCAGCTCCTTGATCGCGCCGACGCGCAAACCCTTGATTTCGCCGGTCAGCGCCGCCGCGTAGTCCGGCGCCGGCTCGCGGCTGGTGGTCGAATCCAGCGGGTCATGGCCGGCGATCACGGAGAGCATCAGGGCGGCGTCACGAACGGTGCGCGTGATCGGACCCGCGTGATCGAGCGAATCGGATAGCGGAATCACGCCGTAACGGCTGACGCGGCTCCAAGTCTGCTTCATCCCGACGCATCCGCAGAACGCGGCCGGGATGCGAATCGAGCCGCCGGTGTCGGTGCCGATCGTCGCCGCCGCCATCCGGGCGACGATCGCGACGGCCGAACCGCCGCTGGAGCCGCCGGGGATACGATTGATGTCGTAGGGATTGCGGCAGATACCCCAATGCGGATTGGTGGTGGTGGCGCCGCTGGCGAATTCGTGCAGATTGAGCTTGCCGAGCAAGACGGCGCCGGCGGCGGCGAGCCGCGCCCACAGCGTGCAATCGCGATCCGGCACGAAATCGGCCAGGATTTTCGAGCCGCCGGTGGTGCGAATTCCGGCGGTATGGCACAGGTCCTTGAGCGCGACCGGCACGCCATGAAACGGGCCGCGCCAATGGCCGGCCGCAATTTCGCTTTCGGCGCGGCGGGCGGCGGCGCGCGCCGCGTCCCGCGTGACGGTGATATAGGCGACAAGTTTCCGATCGAGCTTCTCGATCTGGCCGAGATAGGCGTCGGTAACCTCGACCGGCGAAATTTCGCGGGCGCGGAACTTTTCCGTCAGCGCGGCGACGTCGAAAGCCAGCAATTCGTCGTGATTCGGCATGGCGATAACCTCGCGCGGCGTTCAGGCGCGGGAGCGGCGCAGCCGCCCGGCCTCGACGATCATCGTGGGATAGCCGAAGGGCGGCTGGATTCCGCCAAGGCTAAGAGCGAGCATCCGGCGCGCGTAATGGGCGTTCGCGCCGACCATCCGGGTGACGGTTTCGGCGGCGTCGCGCGGGATTTCGTAGTCGAACAGTTCCGCGGCAAGGGCGCGAAGGGTATCGGCGGTAAGGCGTGCCATCGCGAAAGTCCTCCGGCAAGGACGCCGGCCGCGGCGTCCCGCTCGCGGCTATCCTAGCGCAGACCCGCAGGCGGCCGTCAACGCGGCGCGGCGCAACCTGGCTGCGCGCAATGCGCTTCCCAAGATCCCGCACCCGCCACGAGAGCCGGCCTCACACCGCTCCGGGCCACGTTCCACCCGGCGAATTTGCCCAACAAGCCTCGAAAAACGCCGGCCCATGAACCCTGATTACTCACTCCAGAGCTGGGCCAAGATTCGGGAAACACTCATTTGAGCCGGGCGCTCTCGTTATCCACGAACCAAAGACGGGGCGCGGGTCGCGCCACATACTCAGCGGGCAATCCGAAAATAGCGGGCGCCAGGACCACGCCAGCGCAACCACGCAAATCAACCCGTGTCGCGGGGGCCGCCGGAAATGCCTAATGAATATGACAAATTGAGGTATGCGAGAGGGGGGACTTGAACCCCCACGCCTTGCGGCACCGGATCCTAAGTCCGGCGCGTCTGCCATTCCGCCACTCTCGCGTGGCAATCAAGCGGCGCCGGGGACCGACGACTGGTCCGCCGCGACGCCGGGCGAACCTTGCAATGCATGGCGGAGAGGGGGGGATTCGAACCCCCGGAGCCACAAGGGCTCACGTGATTTCGAGTCACGCCGGTTAAACCTGACTCCCGAACCTCTCCGCAATCCTGCCAGCATTTACGTTTGCCTGATCGCAGTCAAGCGTCGTCACGGCCGGCGCGAAACCGTAATCGACGTCGCACATCGGAGGCTCCAGCGGCGGCGGACGGCGGCCAATCAGACCGCGGCGAGCCCGTTGCGGGCGAAGACGCGCGCGATCAGTTCCCGCGCCTCGTCCTGGATGAGTTTCAGGTGATCGGCGCCGCGAAAGCTTTCCGCGTAAATCTTATAAACCTCTTCGGTGCCCGACGGCCGCGCCGCGAACCATCCGCCCTCCGTTACGACCTTCAGGCCGCCGAGCGGCGCCTGATTTCCGGGCGCCGTCGTGAGCGTCGCGCGAATCGGTTCGCCCGCCAGTTCGCGCGCTTCCACCTGGCCGGGCGACAGCCGCGCGAGCGCTTCCTTCTGCGCGCGCGTGGCCGGCGCGTCGATCCGCGCGTACACCGGAGCGCCGAGGTCGCGCGTCAGTTCGCCGTACAATTCGCCGGGGTCGCGGCCGGCGCGCGCGGTTATTTCGGCCGCAAGCAAGCCCATGATTATGCCGTCTTTGTCGGTGGTCCAAACCGAACCGTCGCGGCGCAGAAACGACGCCCCGGCGCTCTCTTCGCCGGCGAAGCCCAGTGCACCGCCGCTCAGTCCTTCGACGAACCATTTGAAGCCGACCGGAACCTCGACCAGCCGGCGGCCAATTTTCGCGGCGACGCGATCGATAATCGCGCTGCTGACCGCCGTCTTGCCGATCGCCGCCGTCGCCGGCCAGGCTTTGCGATGTTCGAACAACCAGGAAATCGCGACGGCGAGATAATGGTTCGGGTTCATCAGGCCGGCCGAGCGCGTGACGACGCCGTGGCGATCGTTGTCGGTGTCGTTGGCGAAGGCCACGTCGAAGCGATCGCGGATCGCGACCAGCCCCGCCATCGCGTGCGGCGACGAACAGTCCATGCGAATCTTTCCGTCCCAATCGACGGGCACGAAGCGAAACGTCGGATCGACCGCGTCGTTAACCACGATCGCGTCGATTCCGTAGCGCTCGATTATCCGCGGCCAATAATGCGCGCCAGCGCCGCCGAGCGGATCGACGCCAAGCTTGACGCGCGCGTCGCGAATCGCCGCCAGGTCAATCACGTTCGCGAGATCGTCCGTGTAAGCGGCGGCGAAATCATGGCGATGGGTGGTCGAAGCGGCGAGCGCGCGCGCAAACGGAACCCGCGCGATCTCCCCGCGGCCGGCCGTGAGAATCGCATTCGCCCGGCCCTCGATCCATCCGGTCACGGCGGAGTCGGCCGGGCCGCCATGCGGCGGATTGTATTTGAAGCCGCCGTCGGCGGGCGGATTGTGCGAGGGCGTCACGACGATTCCGTCGGCGTGACCCGACTGGCGTCCGCGGTTATGCGCCAGGATCGCATGCGAAACGGCCGGCGTCGGCGTGTATCCGCGCGATTCATCGATCATCGTTTCGACGCGGTTCGCCGCCAGCACTTCGAGCGCGCTGGCGAAGGCCGGTTCGGAAAGCGCATGGGTGTCGATGCCGAGAAACAGCGGGCCGCCGATGCCGTGCGCGTTCCGGTAGTCGCAGATCGCCTGCGTGATCGCGAGGATGTGCCATTCGTTGAAGGAGCCGTCGAACGCGCATCCACGATGGCCGGAGGTGCCGAAAGCGACGCGCTGCGCCGGATTGGACGGGTCGGGCCGTTGCGCGTAATAGGCGGTAACCAGCCGCGCGACATTGATCAGGATCGATGCGGGCGCCGCTTTCCCGGCGAGTGGACTGACCTTCATGGTTTTCCCGGTCCGCGTTCAGAACGGCCATTTCCAGTCGTTGATTTCAGCTTTGTCGATTCCTTGATCGGCGGCGTACGCGAGACTTTCGCAAATTTGATCCTTGAGCCATTCCTTGACGTGCGCGCTCGCCGCGCGCAGCCGCGGCACGCGATCGATAACGTCGATCGCCAGATTAAAACGATCGACCTGGTTATTGATCGCCAACTGCAGCGGCGTGTTGATGTTGCCCCGCTCCTTGTAGCCGCGCACGTGCATATTCTCGTGATTGGTCCGGCGGTACGCGAGTTTGTGAATCAGCCCCGGATAGCCGTGAAAATTGAAAATTATCGGCTTGTCGGCCGTGAACAGGCTGTCGAAATCGGCGTCGGAAAGACCGTGCGGATGCTCGCTTGACGGTAGCATCCGGAACAGATCGACGACGTTGACGAAACGGATTTTCAGGTCGGGGAATTTCTCGCGCAGGATCGCCGTGGCCGCAAGCGCCTCGATCGTCGCCACGTCGCCGGCGCTCGCCATCACGACTTCCGGCTCCACGCCTTGATCGGTCGAGGCCCAGTCCCACAGGCCCACGCCCTGCGTGCAATGCTTGACCGCGGCGTCCATCGAAAGGAACTGTGGATGCGGCTCTTTGTCGGCGACGATGACGTTCACGTAGTTCAGGCTGCGCAGACG
>DAHZDR010000134.1 GCA_027403435.1 Deltaproteobacteria bacterium | reverse complement strand
AACGACCCGACCAACAATCCGGCGCACGCCGCAAGCTGGGGTCCCGATCGCACGATCCGCGCCGCGATCATCCACTGGCTGCTGACCGATCGCGAAGCGTCCGCGCTGATCCATCCGAGCGGCATCGGCATCGCGGGCGCGCGCATCGTCGGACGGTTCGACCTTTCCTATCAACGCGTCCAGACGCCGCTGACGATCCTGGATTCCGCGATCGCGGACGGCGTCGATATTTCGTTCGCGCATCTGAACAGTCTCGACCTTGGCCGCGACCGCATCGGGCCGATCGCGGCCGAACAGGCCGTGGTCGCGGGCGACGTGCTGATGGAAGGCGGCGTTTATGGACCGGCGAATTTCTTTCGCGCCCGGATTGGCGGCTGCCTCGATTTCTCCGGCGCGCAATTAAACGGCGCGGCGCCGCTTGCCGCGGTCGAGGCGACGATTGGCAGCGACGTCCTGTTCCATCAGGGGTTTCAGACCGCCGGGATGCTCGATTTCCGGCTCGTCACCATCCACCGTTCGCTGAGCGTCCACGGCGCGCGGTTTATCGGCACAGCGCCCAACGGCCTCAACGCCGGACGCGCAACGATCGCGGGGGCGCTTTATTGGGTCGAAGTCGCCCATACGCGGACCACCGTGCTCGATTTGAACGACGCGCGCGCGCAATCGGTATGGGACGACGCGGCCAGTTGGCCCGCCGCGGGCAACCTCAATCTCGCGGGCTTCGTCTATGACGATTTCATCGGCGGACCGACCGACGCCGACGCGCGCCTCGCATGGCTGCGCCGTCAGCCGCGTTCGCTCTGGGCCGATCCGCAACCGTACCGTCAATTGGCCCAGGCGCTGCGCGCGAATGGCGCTGAAGAAGACGCGACTCGGGTGGAAATCGCCAAAGAAACCGCGATGACCGACTACGGCGGATTGTCGTTCGTACATCGGCTCTGGCGCGACGCGCTGCGCGTCACCATCGGCTACGGCTATCGGCCGCTGCGCGCGCTCTGGTGGATCGCCGGCTTCGTCGCGACCGGCACGCTGCTCTTCGGCTGGGGCTTTCGGGCCGGGCTGATTACGCCAACCGAGGCGGATGCCTACGAAAAATTCTGTCGGTCCGGCGCGCCGCCCGCGCATTATCCGCCGTTCAGCGGCTTCGTTTACTCGCTGGAAAATTTCCTGCCAATCGTCGATTTACATCAAGGAATCTATTGGCGGCCGAATCCGCGCCTTGAACCAACCGCCGACGCGCCGACCGCCGCGCACAAAACGGCCACGGCGTGGATGCTGCGCGGCTATCTGTGGATGCATATTCTCGCCGGATGGACGATTACGCCGCTGCTGTTCGCGGGGCTGACCGGCCTGCTGCACGGCGGCTAACCCGCGCTTGGCGAAGCCGCGACCGGTGGGTTACTCTGCGACCCGCACCGCCCGACCTTCGCCGCCGGCCATGGCGCGCGGCGCCGGCGCGGTCGAAACCTTGATTCAGGAGATAACGCGATGGCAAGTCCGCAGCTACAGATGGCGAAAGACGCGCTTGGCATGCTGATGCAAAAAAGCGCAAACGCGAAAAGCCCGCAAGAGGCCCGCGCGCTTTTCGAGGAGCTATCCTCAGGCACGCCGCTCGCGCCCGATATCAAATGCGCAAAGACCAGCGCCGGCGGCGTCGCGGCCGAATGGATTGACGCGCCCAACGCCGCCGCCGATCGCGCGGTGCTCTATCTGCACGGCGGCGGCTACGTGCTCGGCTCGATCAACACGCATCGCGACCTGATGAGCCGGATTTCACGGGCGGCCGGAGCGCGCGTGCTGGGCATCAATTATCGCCTCGCGCCGGAGCATCCGTTTCCGGCCGCGGTTGACGACGCGGTCGCGGCCTATCGCTGGATGCTCGGCCAGGGACTGAAGCCCCAGCGGATCGCGGTGGCCGGAGATTCGGCGGGCGGCGGCCTGACGGTCGCGACCCTGCTGGCGATTCGCGACGCCAAACTGCCGACGCCCGGCGCCGGCGTATGCATGTCGCCCTGGGTGGACCTCGAAGGCCTCGGCGCCTCGATGAAGACCCGGGCCGCGGTCGATCCCGTTGTCCAGCGCGAGGGCCTGCTGGGGATGGCCGCCGCGTACCTGGCCGGCAAGAATCCGCGCACGCCGCTCGCCGCCCCGCTCCATGCCGATCTCAAGGGTCTCCCGCCGCTGCTGATCCAGGTCGGCAATGACGAAACCCTGCTTGACGATTCGACCCGTCTGGCCGAAAAGGCCAAGGCTGCGGGCGTCAGCGTCAAGCTCGAAGTTTGGCCCGAAATGATCCACGTCTGGCAGTTGTTCGCGGCGTTTCTGCCGGAAGGCCAGCAGGCGGTCGAGGTGATCGGCAAGTTCGTCACCGAGCATACCGCATAAGCGCCAACGCCCCGGACCTGCGGGAATTCTGGCCGGCGGCGGGTCGCAAGACTCGCCGCCGCTGGCGTTGCACCCGCGGGAGTCCGGCGGGCGCTCAGAGCCGCAGACGGATTGCGTCGATCGCGCGATGGATCATGCCGCCCGGCCCCACCGCCACCTGCGTGACCATCGGCGCCGACGAAATCGGCTTGCCCGCGATCGTCACCGACAGTTCGCCCACCACGGTTCCTTTTGGCACGGGCGCGACCAGCGGCTGCGCTTGCAGCGTCGTCGCCAGCACGACCCGGCGCTCTTGGCCCTGCAGGACGGTGAAGTGCGGCGCGCCGCCGGCGGGCGCGATCGGCGCCTCGACGATATCGCCCTCGTACACGCGAATCGCGGCCGGCGCGGATTTACGCCAGTCGGGACTGACCGTGGTGAAGGTGCGGAACGCCCAATCGAGCAGCTTCTCGGTCTCGACCCGGCGCTTTTCCATGCTCGGCGTGCCCAGCACCGCCGAAATCAGATGAACGTCGCCGGCTACGGCCGACGCCACCAGATGAAAGCCCGCCTCCTGAACGTGTCCGGTCTTGATGCCGTTGACCCGCGAATCGTAAAACAGCAGCGTGTTGAAATTGCGCTGGCGGATTTTGTCGAAGGTGAAATCCTTGGCCGAAGTGAATTGCACCGCGTCGGGAAAGCGTTGCAGCAGCGCGCGGCCGAGCTTTACCATGTCGGCGGCGGTGGTGTACTCGCCGGCGACGGGCAGGCCGTCGGGATTGGCGAAATGAGTTTCGCTCAGGCCAATTTCCTGGGCCTTTTGGTTCATTTGCTGGGTCAGGGCGTCGGGACTTCCGGCCAGATATTCGGCCAGCGCCACGGCGGCGTCATTGCCCGACGAGACCATCAGGCCGTACAGCAACTCCCGCACCGGCACCGTCTGCCCGACCTGCAGAAACATCCGCGAGACGGAGCTGTTCAGCGAAAGCCGCCACGCCTCCTCGCTGATCGGCACGTTGGTGTCCAGCGTGATGCGTTTTTGCTGGAGCGCCTCCAGCGTCAGATAGAAGGTCATCATCTTGGCGAGGCTGGCCGGCTGCATCCGCTCATGCTCGTTGTAGGCGTAGAGCAGGTCGCCGCTGCGCGCGTCGATCATCATCGCGGCCCGCGCGTCGAGCGCGAACGGCGCCGGAAGATTGCCAAAGACCTTGATCTGATTCAGCGCAACCGCCGGCGGAGCCTCATTCCGGGCGCGGCGCCGCGCCGCCGCGGCGCCACGATGCGCCTTCGACTCGCGCGCCCGGGCGCCGCCGCCCGCGACGACCAGGCAAATCGCAAGCATTGCCGATATCCGGATGATCTTACCGCCGTAGTGGGATTTCATCGCCGGCCACTCCACCTCGCCGCCCGCCATGCCTGACGATGAGATTACGGCGTGAGGCGTGACGCGGCAAGCCAAGCGGCTCCGAACCGGGTTTTATTTGCCGCCGAATCCAAATAAAAATTGAGTACGGCCCACATGGATCTCTCGGTAATTCTTCCGGTTGTAAACGAACGCGATAATCTCGAAGTGCTGGCGCCGCGGCTGCGCGCGCTGCTCGAACGCGAAAAACTCGATTTCGAAATCCTGGTGATCGACGGCGGCTCCAGCGACGGCACCGCCGCCGCCGCCGAGCGGCTGGGCGCGCGCGTC
>DAHZDR010000127.1 GCA_027403435.1 Deltaproteobacteria bacterium | reverse complement strand
CGGCGCTGGCGTTACGATCGGCGCGGGGCGCCGCGGGGGCGTCAGTCGAGGCCATCGGCAGAGGTTCTCCTTAGCCGCCCAGCGGCTTCAGTTGGCGGCGGGCGGCCGGGCGGACAATGACCGCGCCGCCCGCCTTCCATTACCTGAGCGGACGGCCGGTTGACAAGGGCGTGGGCGCCGGCGGGGTCGAAGGGCAACGTTTGGCGCCGTATAATTCGGTACTATATCGAAGCATTTGACTTGACGTAATAATAAAATCCAGCGAAGGCCTGTTGATGGCGTCTTGGAGGTAAGTTGGATGCATACGAGATGGATAGTGCCCGCGGCGCTGGCCCTGGCGGTCGCGATCCTGGCGGCGGGATGCTTGGGACAGCCGTTGACCGGGCGTGAAAACGGGACGGGAGTGCGCGCGAGCGGCGTCGTCGTCGGCAACCAACCACAGAATCAGCAGACGCAGACTCAGCAAACGCAAAGCCAGGTTGAGCAGCAACAGCGGCAACTGGAAGAGCAGCGCCGGCAAATCGAGCAGCTACAAAGCCAGCAAAACGCCCAATGATCGCCGTTCGCGGGCGCTGGCGGCGGCGCGTCACGCGGGACGGCAGAGCTTGCACGGACGCATCCCGGCGCCGCGGGCATGCGCGGCGTCGGCGAAGATCATACAGCGCGCACGGAGGGCGCGGCGCGCCGCGGCGCATCCGGGACGGCAAAAGATCCTCGTGCGGCGATGGCCCAAGACCGTCTGCGCAGGCAGGCGCCGGTCGCGGCCGATTGCGAAGCCCTCGGCGCGCAGGAGGCTGAGCTTGCGATCGACGCCGCCGCCGTAATTGCCGATCGCGCCGTCGGAACGGATCACGCGATGGCAGGGGACGTAGATCGGCAGTGGATTGGCCGCCATGGCGTTGCCGATCGCGCGCTGGCCCGAGAGCGCGCCGATCGCTTCGGCGAGTCCCTGATAGGTGACGACGGCGCCGGCCGGAACGCGCCGCAGATGGGCGAGGGCGCGGCGCCTGAAGCCGCTTTCGACCAGGCTCAGATCGACCGGATGGTTGGCGACGGCGGCGCTGTCGCCGGCGAGCAGCAAATCGATTTCGCGGGCGATGCGCGCGGCGGCTTCAGCGTCGGCGACCACGTCGCAGTTCGCGCGCAGGGCGGCGACGGTCGGATCGGCGCCGGGAGTGTCGAGGAACGCGACGGCGAGCAGGCCGCGCGGTCCTTCGGCGACCAGCAGGCGGCCGAGCGGCGAATCGATCACGCCGGCGCGCGCGAGCGGCCGGCGAATCCGCGCCAACGCCGGCGCCATCCGGCGATGCGCGGCGTGAAGCATCGCGTCGATTTCGGCTTGGGCAAGCGCGTCGCCGGGCGGCGCCGGGGCGTCGTCGGCAAGCATCGAGCGCGGGTGCGCGGCCGAATCGGCCGGCGGCGCGGACGCGCGGTGAAAATTGCGATGCGTCATGGCATTAACTCCCGGCCGCCGCGCGCAGCTTCTTGAGCGCCTGGTAAACGCTGGCGCGGGCGCTCTCGGACGAGCAGTCGAGCGCCGCGGCGATTTCGTCGTAATCGAGTCCGCCGAACTTGCGCATCACGAACGCTTCGCGCTGATTGCGCGGCAGCGCCGCGATCGTGTCGCGCAGATGGATCACGCCTTCGTTCAGGCCGTTGACGGCGGCCGCCCAAGGGTCGGATGCGGGCGGATTTTCCGCAATCACGCGCGCGCGGCGCATCCGATCACGCGTGCGATTCAGGCAAAGATTGGTCGCGATACGATAAAGCCAGGGCCGGAGACCGGCGGCCGAAGCGAGCGTCGGCCACGCGCGATAGGCCCGCAGCCACATTTCCTGAAACACGTCGAGCGCGTCTTCGCGATCGCGCGTCGCGCGCATCAGGTAGCGCATCAGTTCGCCCTCATGGCGGCGCACCGCCTCATCGAAGGGCGGCGGGAATGGGAACTTCCCGTTCTGCTCCATCATGCGGTTATAACCCCGCAGGACGCGCCGGCGTGAAACGGCCGAGCCTCAACCGATCAAAATGTCGCGGGCGCCGCCGCTGACGCCAGGTGAGGCGCCGGCGGAATCAGCCGGCCGGGAAGCGGAACAGGCGCGCGGCGTTTTCGCGGATAGCGCCGGCGAGCGCGGCCGGATCCGCTTCCCTGACGCGGGCGAGCGCGTCGAGCGTGCGCGCGACGAAGGCGGGTTCGTTGACGCGGCCGCGATACGGCTCGGGCGCGAGATAGGGCGCGTCGGGTTCGACCAGCACGCGGTCGTCGGGCACGACGCGCGCGGCCGCGCGCGAGACGGCGGCGTTTTTGAACGTCAGGATTCCGGAAAACGAAATATAAAAGCCGAGCGCCAGAAATTCGCGCGCCGCCGCCGCGTCTCCGGTGAAGCAATGGATTACGCCGCCGCGCGGCGGCATCCCGGCCGCGCGGACGATTTCGACCATGCGCGCCTCGGCGGCGCGGCAATGGATTACGACCGGGCGATCGAGTTCGGCGGCCAATTCCAGATGGCGGCGCAGTGAGGTTTCCTGCGCCTCGCGCGGCGCATGCAGGTAATGGAAATC
>DAHZDR010000110.1 GCA_027403435.1 Deltaproteobacteria bacterium | reverse complement strand
CTCTCCTTAACCGGAAATGACGCCGTTTATGCAAGCAAGATTTGTGCAAGCTAATTACGGGACATCACACTAGCAGGCCGTTGACGAAAGCAAATTATTGGCTAAATCCATCTCGGGCACGATCACAAAACCCTTGATTTCATTGGCGCCTCCAAATCGACAACTGCGTATTCAAATAGTATATCAACAGCCTGCTAAGAGCCGGTGGGCGCGTCGTCTTCCTGGAGCAGCGCCGTGGGCAGGACTTCCGCCGGCAGATCGTCAAGGAAGCGCGACGCACGGCCCATCACATAACCCAGCGCCCGATCGAACATCTGGATCGGATAGCTCAGATAGAGCTCATCGCGGGCGCGCGTCACCGCGACGTACATCAGGCGGCGTTCTTCTTCCAACTCTTCCGGCGCGACGCTCATCGGTCCGGGAAAACGTCCGTCCGCCGCCCAGATCACGAACACCACGCGCCATTCGAGGCCTTTCGCCGAATGGATCGTGCTGAGCGTGAGATGGCCTTCCTCGGGCGCGATCGCCAGCACGTCGCCGATCGAATCGGTCGGCGGCTCCAGCGCCATGTCGGCGAGCATCGCGTCGAGACCGCGATAGCGCTCGGCGAGATTCTGAAAATGCTCGAGGTCGCGTTCGCGCTTGGGATAGTCGTCGGGATGCGCCTCGCGCATCAGCGGCGCGTAGTATTCGATCACCTCGGCGAGCTGATCGGCGGGACGGCGGCCGGCGCCGCGTAATCCCGCCAGCGTCGTCGCCAGCCGGGCGCATCCGTCAAGCGCGCCCTGCGCGCGCAAGCCGGCTTGGGCGGCGGCTTCGACCAGCGCGTCTTCGGGCCGCTCGTGCGCGACAATCCGCTCGATAATCCGCTCCGCGCGGCGCGCGCCAATGCCGGGCGCGAGCGTCAGCGCGCGCATCCACGAAACCGCGTCCGCGGCATTCGCGATCACCCGCAGATGCGCCAGCACGTCCTTGATATGGGCGGTTTCGATGAACTTGAAGCCGCCGCGCTTGACGAACGGCAAGTCGCGCCGCTGCAACTCCAGTTCGAGGTCGAAGGCATGGAAGCTCGAGCGGAACAGCACCGCGATTTCGTCGAGGCCGACGCCTTCGTCGCGCAGCTCCAGGATTCGTTGCGCGACGAACCGCGACTGCATCTGTTCGTCGCGCGCCCGCACCAGCAGCGGGCGGAATTCGCCGCGACGTTCGGTGAACAGCGCCTTCGAGTATTTTTCGGCGGCGCGCGAGATCACCTCGTTGGCGAGATCGAGGATGCCCTGCAACGATCGATAGTTTTCTTCCAGTTTGATTATCCGCGCGCCGGGAAAGAGCTTGGGAAATTCCATGATGTTGCGGAAATCGGCGCCGCGAAAGGAGTAGATCGATTGCGCGTCGTCGCCCACCGCCATCACGTTTTCATGCGTCGCGGCGAGTAGCCGGGCCAGCTCCGCCTGAATCGCGTTGGTGTCCTGATATTCGTCGATCAGGATGTGGCGATAGGCGTCGGAAAGGCGGTTTCTGATTCCCTCATGCTCGCGCATCAGGTCGGCCAGCCGATGCAGCAGGTCGTCGTAATCGAGCAGGCCGCGTTCGCGCTTGTAGGCCTCGTACGCGGCGGCCAGCGTCAGGATTTCGGCCTCATGGTCGAGCAGATGGACGAAGTCCGCTTCCAGTTCGTCCTTGAGTTCGCGCGCCTTGTTGCGCGCCATGCTGATCGCTTCCGCGATCGTTCCCTTCTTCGGAAAGCGCCGCTCCTTCGATCCGAAACCCATCCGCGTGCGCAGCAGATTGATGACGTCCTCCATGTCCGAACGGTCGAGGATGGTGAAGCCGGGCTTGAGTCCGATCGCGGCGCCATGACGGCGCAAAATCGTGTTGGCGAAGGAATGGAAAGTGCCGCCGGCGACCTGGCCGCCACGTTCGCCGATCAGCCGCTCGACGCGCCGCAGCATCTCCTGCGCGGCCCGCCGCGTGAACGTCAGCAGCAGAATCGCGCCGGGCGGCGCGCCGCTTTCGATCAGCCGCGCCACCCGGTAAATCAGCGTGCGGGTTTTGCCTGATCCCGCGCCCGCGA
>DAHZDR010000107.1 GCA_027403435.1 Deltaproteobacteria bacterium | reverse complement strand
TTATTTTGTCAGTTCGCCGTCAGGGGGTTTGGCGCCGCCAAACCCCTAGGGCAACACCCTCCTCCGCCGCGACGGATGAAAGTCCCGCGACGACCGATAATTTCATAGCGGACGCGCGCGCCAAAGTAAATTAGGTAGGCTGAAAGAGCGTCATTGACGCTATCAGACGCGCGACGCGGTGACTTGGCATCTTAGGAGCATCTTTTGTATCCAACTGTTCCTTTGATACGTCAGTCAGCATCCGATTGGCCAATTCCCCGATATCGGCGCGGCGCCAGCACGACCCGCCGCGCCCCGATTCGATTACATCCGCCGGATGATTTCCCGTGCAAATTCGTCCACATACTCCTCGAAACCGTCCATCGGCGGATTCAGGAACACGCCGTCGAGACCGCCCTGTTCGAGCGCCTTGAGCTGCGCGATCACTTCGTCCGGCGAACCCACGATGGTCGTCGCGCGAATCGTCTCGGGCGTGACGAAGCGGCGTTCGCGTTCCGGCACAAAGGTGCAATGGCCGTTGTGCAGCTCCAGATAGCGCTCCTCGGGTGGTCCCGGCAGATGCGCAAGATAGGTTGCATAAGCGTCATATATCTTGCGCGCCTCCGGCGGCAGCGATCGCGGCTTGGCGTAACCCGCGGCGATCGCGTGCAGGCAAGTGATAACCCACGGCCCCGCCATTTGCATCACGCGCGGCGCATCCAGCCGCTCGCCCGGCCGCGTCACGACGACATGGCTCAACGAGATGCAGGGCAGCCGCCGCTCGAGCGTGCGGCCCGCCGCTCGCGCGCCCTCCTCGGCATGGCGAAAAACCGCCCGCAGCCGCTCCGGCGTCGCCACTCCGGTGGTGAGAATCCCGTCGCCGAATTCGCCCGCCAAGCCGAGCGTGCGCGGGCCGTTGGCGGCGACGTAAAACGGAATCGGGCCGTCCAGGTTGATGAAATGCCGGTCGCGATGCAGGTAGCGGATTTTGCGGCTCAAACCCTCGGCGTTAAAGACCGCCTCTCCGGTTTTTAGCAGGTCATGAATCACGCGCGTCTGCTCGCGGAAATCCGCGAACTTGACCGGTGGCAGGCCCATCACGCGCCGGCCGGTATGGCCCGTGCCGTAACCCAGCAGCACCCGCCCCGGCGCGATTTCGTTGATCGTGCCGATCGCATGGACCGTTACCGGCGCAATGCGATTCGACGCGACCGAAATTCCCGTCGCCAGCCGGATTTTGCCGGTATTGGCCGCCGCTAGCGCCATGCAGGCGTAAACGTCGCCCCAGATCATTTGCGAATCGGCAAACCAGGCGGTGCCGAAGCCGAGATCCTCGATACGCTTGGTATCGCTGATGGCGCGTTGTGGCTTGGTAAAGATAAGCGTGCCGAAATCCATCGCTAAATCCCTTTGATGGCCGGTGCTGTCCGGAGCTGTCCGCCGTGGTCCGCGCCGCGCCCGGATCGGGCCAATCCGCCCGCGCCGCCGCGACCGTCGAACTATAGCCGATTCGCCGCCGAGGCGGTCAATCCAGACCGGCGCGCCTCACCATCCCGCCGCGTCCATTGGCGGCGGCTCCGCCGCCGTCAGCCGCGACTTTGCGCGCCGTGAAAGCGCGCGCCGCCGCCCGCGC
>DAHZDR010000099.1 GCA_027403435.1 Deltaproteobacteria bacterium | reverse complement strand
CGGCTTGCGCGGCCCGCTGACCGGCGCATGGTGGCTGCTCCAGGAGCAGCGGGATGCGGCGAAACCCGGCGCAAAAAAGCAATAACGGCGCAACTCCGTCATTAAAAAGCGCCGCGCCGGAAGTAATCCGGACGCGGCGCTTTTTTTGCGCCTACCAGTGGACCCTCGGGTCAAGCCCGAGGGTGGCTGACCGGAAGTGATCCGGACGCGGCGCTTTTTTTGCGCCGGCGATCGGCGCAGGCCGCGAATCAGCGCTGAAGTTTCGCGACGACGCGCTCGATTCGATCGAAAGCCGCGTTCAGATTGTCGATCGAGGTGGCGTAGGAGAGCCGCACGTGATGGGGCGCGCCGAAGTCGTTGCCGCCCACAATCGCGACCTGCGCCGCGTCGAGGATGAGGTCGGCGAACGCATTGCCGTCGGCGACCGCGCGGCCGTCGAGGTGCGTTCCAATCAGCGCGGAAATATTGGGAAAGACGTAAAAGGCGCCGCCGGGAACGTGGGGCAGGCTGAAACCGGGAATTTTCCGCACCCGCTCGACCACCAGTTGGCGGCGGCGGCGGAATTCCTCACGCATCGCCAGGATTTCGTCCTGCGGACCGGTCAACGCCTCGATCGCCGCGATTTGCGTGATCGAATTGGGGTTGCCGCTGTTCTGGCCCTGCAACCGCGAGGCCGCCGCGATCGCTTCCTTTGGACCGGCGGCGAAACCGATGCGCCATCCGGTCATCGCGTAAGCCTTCGACAGCGAATTGAGCGCGAAGCCTTTGGCCTTCAGGCGCGGCTCGATCTGGAAAAGATGCGGCGCCGCGCCGTCATAGGCGATGTGCTCGTAAACGTCGTCGGAAAGCACCCACAGGCCGGCCTCGAGCAGGATTTTGGCGAGCTCGCCGAGCTGGCTGGCGGAATAGACCGCGCCGGTCGGATTCGACGGCGAATTCAGGATAATGCCGCGGGTGCGCGGCGTAATCGCGCGGCGCAGCCGCTCGGGATCGAGCGTGAAGCCGTTGCCCTCGGGACATTCGACCAGGGTCGCGCGCGCGCCCGACAGATTCACCATCGCGACGAAGCTGACCCATGCGGGCGTGGGGATAATCACCTCGTCGCCCTCGTCGAACAGCGCCGCGATAATGTTGGCTTCGGCCTGCTTGCCGCCGGCCGAGGCCATGATTTCCGCAATTTCGTAATCGAGGCCGTTGTCGCGCTTGAGCTTGAGGCGGATGGCCTCCTTGAGCTCGCGCGTCCCGGCGACCGGGGTGTACTTGGTCTGGCCGGCGGCGAGCGCGCGCCGCGCGGCCTCCTTGATCCGTTCGGGCGTGTCGAAATCGGGTTCGCCGGCGGCGAGCGAAATCACGTCCACACCGGCGGCCTTGAGTTCGGTGGCGCGGGTTTCGGCCGCCATCGTGGCGGAGGGCTTGAGCGCGGCGATACGTCGGTTGAGTTTGATCATCTGGAACGATTCACTGGCGCCGGGATTTGAGAGCGGGCGCGTATAACAATTTTAGCCGCCCGCGCGCGCGCGCGAAACCGCCGCCGGACCAAATCGGCCCGGCCGGCGCGCAAAAACGGGCCGGCTAATCGAGTTTGAGTTTTTGCCGCAGCCGCGTCATCACGCTCTCCGGCACCAGGTCCGGCAGCCGCTTGCCGTAGCTGGCCACTTCCTTGATCAGGCGCGAAGCGGTGAAGAACAG
>DAHZDR010000097.1 GCA_027403435.1 Deltaproteobacteria bacterium | reverse complement strand
CGTGCATACGCTGATTCTGGGCCGCGACATCACGGGCGCCAGCGCCTTCGATTAAGCGCCGCGCGGGTCCGGCAAGTTCGGCGCGGGATCCAACCGCAACGGCCGGAGCGTAACAACGCTCCGGCGGTGGGAGACGATCTGGAGAGCCACTTGCAACTGGTTCAGCAGTTCGCGTTTGAGCGGCTGTGGAAAGCCGGCGCCGCGGCCGCCGGAGGAGCCAACATGGGAAGCGGATTCAAGAACTTCATCCTGCGCGGCAACGTCGTCGATATGGCGGTCGGCATCGTCGTCGGCGCCGCCTTTGGCACGGTGGTGACGTCATTCGTCAAGAACCTGCTCACGCCGTTTATCGGGGCGATCGTCAAGCAGCCGGATTTCTCCGGCCTCGCCTTCACTATCAACGGCAGCAAATTCATGGCCGGCGAATTTCTCAACGCGCTGATCTCGTTTCTGATCATCGCCGCGGCCGTCTATTTCGGCGTCGTGATGCCGATCAACAAGCTGCTGGCCAGGATGCGGAAGCCGGCCGCGCCCGCCGCGCCGACCACCCGGCCGTGTCCCGAATGCCTCAGCGAAATTCCGCTCCAGGCGCGCCGCTGCGCCCATTGCACGTCGGCGATACCGGCCTGACCGACGCCGCGGACGGAATTCCGCGCGCCGACGCGCCGATCGGACGCGCCGATCGGCTATACTGCCCGGTCATGAAGGAGCGCGCAGACGGGTGACGGCGTTGCGGGCGGCGGTGCTGTGGCTGCACGTTTTGTGCGGCGTGACCTGGGTGGGGACTTCGGCGGCGTTCGTGCTGGCGGCCTCCTCGATGGCGGTCGATACGGCGGAATGGCGCGATTTCGCCTTGCGCGCGGCGCCCCGGATCAATCGCCTCAACTTCGCCGCCGCCGCGCTTATTCCGCTCACCGGAATCGGCAATCTGTTCGGCGCCGCGATGACGCGCAAGGGTCCGTTTCCGCCGGCTTTCATGGGCATCCTCAGCCTCAAGGTGACGATCTACTTCGTGATGGCGATTTTGCTGTCGGCGGCGGTTGGCGCGGAGCGGCGGATGCGCGAGGCGGCCGCGGCGGCCGACGGTCTCGAAGCGGCCGCGCGCCGCCTGGTCCGGCTCTACGCAACGATCGCGGGCTGTGGCGTGGCCGCGCTGGGGCTGGGCCTGTGGCTGGCCGGAACCTGACGGAGCGCCGCGATGGAATCTCAGGTAAAACTTGAATTTGGCGAATTGACGATCCGCTTTCTGAGCGACGGCGTGTGGCGCAACGACGGCGGCTGCATGTTCGGCGTCGTGCCGCGCGAACTATGGCGGCGGGAGCATCCGGCCGACGATCAGAATCGCATCCGGCTCAATCTGACCTGCCCGCTGATTGTGCGCGGCGCGGAGGCGATTCTGGTCGATACCGGAATCGGCAACCGGCTGAGCGCGGCCGAGCGGAAAATTTTCGATCATGGCGACGGCTGGCTGCTGGAAGGGCTGCAAGCGCTGGGCATGGAGCCGGGGGATATCACGCACGTCGCGCTGTCGCATCTGCATTTCGACCATTGCGGCGGAATCGTGCGGCGGCGGGCGTCGGGCGGCTTCGCGCCGGCCTTTCCGCGCGCGCGGATTTTCGTTCAGCGCGGCGAACTCGAAATCGCCCGCAATTCCCGCAACGAACGGCTGCGCGCCGCCTATCGCCATGTCCACGAATGCCTGGAGCCGGTCGCGGGCGCGCTCGAAGCGCTCGACGGCGATACGGAAATCGCGCCGGGCGTGGCGGTCGCCGTCTCCGGGGGCCATACCGCCGACCATCAGTTGGTAATCGCGCAAGCGGGCGGGCAGGCGCTGGTCCATCTGGGCGATATCGCGCCCACCCGCTCGCATCTGCGCGGGCCGTGGAATCAGGCCTACGATCTCGACGCGTTGCGCACGATGGAAGTCAAGGCCGCGTATCTCGCCCAGGCGGTGGCGGCGCGATGGTGGGTGTCGTTCGCCCATGACGAACGGGTTTTCGCCGCGCAGGTGGCGAACGATCGCGGCCGGTTGGTCCTGGGCGCCAGGATCGACGTGCCGGAGGGTTTGGACGGCGTTTGAATTTGCGCGGCGCGGCAACCGTCCGCTTGATCAGGTCTGAACGCGCGCCAGCAATGCGGACCGCGCGCGCCTTCGGCGAGCATGGCGGATGATACAATTTCCTGTGGAAAACGGGGCGGCGCGCGAAATTCTTCCCTTGCTTCATTCAGATACGGGGTTATACTCGAACTCAGGGATGCGCTGCGAAATAGCACGACCCAACCGCTTGTCCCGTTCTCTCCTTCCGGCAGTCATCCATGCTGTAAAGGCTCGCCTAACCAAGGAGTTAGCTGATGGCCGAACTGAACAATTTTGAGCGGCTGATTAAGAGCGATCGCGCGGCCCGCGAATCGAAACAGTGGCGCGGCACGCTGCTCGAGTATCTGGAAATGGTCAAGGCCGATCCGCTGATGACCAAGCTGGCGCACGCCCGGATCTACGACATGATCAGCAGTCAGGGCACGCGCAGCATCCACGACACCGACGATCCCCGCACCAAGCGGCTGTATAAAGACGAGCCGATCAAAGTTTACAACTTTTTCGCCGACGAATTTTTCGGCATCGAGCGCACGATCGCGCAAATCGTCCGCTACTTTCATTCGGCCTCGCTCAAGGGCGAAGAGAGCCGGCAGGTGCTCTACCTGATGGGTCCGGTCGGATCGGGCAAAAGTTCGCTGGTCGAAAGAATCCAGCGGGGACTCGAGCAGCTGATTCCAATTTACGCGATCGAAGGCTGCCCCATGTTCGAGGAGCCGCTCCATCTGATTCCGCGCCATCTGCGCCGCGAATTCGAGAAGATGCTCGGGGTGCATATCGAAGGCGACCTGTGCCCGGTATGCCGCTATCGCCTTAAGGAGGAATACGGCCAGCGTTACGAGGAATTCCCTGTTGAGACGCGCAATTTCTCCAAGCGCAACCGGGTCGGCGTCGGCGTGGTGCCGCCGGTCGATCCCAACAATCAGGACACTTCCGTGCTGATCGGCTCCGAGGACATCTCGAAGCTCGACCAGTATTCCGAGGGCGACCCGCGC
>DAHZDR010000086.1 GCA_027403435.1 Deltaproteobacteria bacterium | reverse complement strand
TCGCGGTAACGAATCGACTGACCTGGCAATAATCCCGGATTTTCATTTTCTTCGCGGCTCGCCAATTTGCTACAATGCAATCAAAGTCCTGATAGACGATGAATGCGGCCCGGCCGGGCAACATTCCGCGCCAGGACCGCGGGGCCGGGGAAATAGCGATATAAAGTACATCCCGGCTCAGGCGCTTGTTAAGGATTGTCGATGTACCGGGTGACGCAAGCAGGGAGGTACATCATATGAATTTCCAATGGTCGGCGTTTCGTTCTCCGGTCTCCCGCGGGTTCGGAAAAACGGCTCTCTTTGCGATGATCGCCGCGGCGTTGCTACTATTCGCCGCTTATCCAGTCGGGTTGCACGCACAGGGTATCGGCGGCGCGATGCCGCAAGCCGCCGCGGCGCTCACCAGCGGCCAGCAGCCGGCGGCGAATAGCGCGTTATGCGCGGCGCTCGCGAGTCGGATGCCGAATCCCGCCGCCGCCACTCCGTCGGCCTTGAGCAGCCCGGGCGTAATTTCCGCAGCCGCCGCCACGTTCGCGGGCGGCTCCGGCTCCAACCTGTCGCTGTTAAGCGCGACCAGTATGCTGCAAGGATACGTGGCGCAGCACGCCACCGGGATTCTGGCTTCGTGCGCCACCAGCAACATGACCTCGAAAATTCCGGGGGCGGGCGGTCTTCCTTCGCTGCCGTAAGAAAGCTCCGCGCCAGTCAGGCCGTCATTCATTGCGCGCGTTTGCCGCAACCAGCGTGACGCGCAGCCCATCGCGGAAAATATCGCGCGAATTGAATTATGACGCCGCGCGGAACGATGGCGCGGACGCGGTCAGGTCCAGCGGGAGGCTTGGGCGATCAGCGTCGTGGTGATCTTTTCCACGCGCTCGTCCAGCCGGCCGACCATCGCTTCCAGCCGCGCGACCTCGTTTTCATGATTTCCGTTGGCCGCCGGGGCCGTCCGCTTCGCTTCGGCTTCGGCCTCCGCTCGTCGGCAGCGTTCGTCGAGGCGATCGAGCGCGCCGGCGATTTGTTCCAGCCGCTCTTCGACCGCCGCCAACCGCGCGTCCAGATTCTTGGTCAAAACTCTAGCCATAGCTATCTCTCCCCCGCGTCGCACCCCCTCGCCGCGCTTATGGACGCCCGCGCACGTAGCTGCCGGGGGCGGCTTCGATTGGCGCATAACGTCCGCCGCCCAGCTTTGACGGCGCCGGACGTTTCGCGCCGGAACGTTGCTCGATCCATTCCAGCCAGTGGTCCCACCAGGTTCCCTTGTGCTCCGCCGCGCCTTCGAGCCATCGGTCGGGATCGTCGCCGAGGCGCGAATTAGTGAAATACTTCATTTTGAAATTGCCCGGCGGACAGACCAGGCTCTGCACATGGCCGCTGGCGCTGACCACGAATTCGGTATGATCGCCGAACAGGCGGGCCGCGCGATGGCAGGCGCGCCATGCGCAAATATGATCGGTCAGGCCGGCCAGCACATACATGTCGCCGGTGAAGCGGCGCAGATCGATCGGCGTGTCGAGGATTTTCGCCGCGTCCGGCTCGACCAGCGGATTGCGCAGCATGATTTCGAGGAAGCCCGCGTGCAGCCGCGCCGGCAGATTGGTCGAATCGGCGTTCCAGTAAAGGATGTCGAAGGCGGCCGGCCGCTTGCCCATCAGGTAGTTATTGACCCAGTAGTTCCACACCAGGTCGTTGGGCCGGAGCCAGGCGAAGGTGCGTTGCAGGGTGGTCGCGTCGAGCACGCCCTTGGCGCGCGACGCTTCGAGGGCGGTGCGGACGGTCTCCTCGTTCGCGAACATCCCGGTCAGCGACGGCGCCGACGAATCGAGCATCGTCACGATCAGCGTGGCGGCGTTGATCCGTTGGTCGCGCCGCGCCGCCAGATGGCCGAGCATCAGCGCCGACGTAATTCCGCCGGCGCAGACCCCGGCCAGATTAACGTTGGGACTGCCGGTGATTTCCGCGGCGACCGCGGCGGCCTCTTCGCAGGCGGCGACATAGTCGTCGAGGCCAAGGTCGCGGTCCTTCGGTCCCGGATTACGCCAGCTTACCGTGAAGAACTGAAGGCCGCGATTCACCGCGTACTCGGTAAAGCTGCGCTTCGGCGCCATGTCCATCACGTAGTATTTGTTGATTTGCGGCGGAATCAGCAGCACCGGCCGCGCGTAAACTTCCGCCGTCGCCGGACGGTACTGAATCACCTCGCAGAGCTTGCCCCGATGGACCACCGCGCCGGGCGTCGCCGCGATTGTCCGTCCCAGCTCGAACGGCCGTTTGTCCACCTGCGTCGGCATCCCATTGTTGGTGAACAGATCGTTCACGAAATTGCGCATCCCGGACAGCAGGCTGGCGCCGGCCGTGTCGAAAACGCGCTTGAGCGCGGCGGGATTTCCCCACAGCAGATTGGTGGGCGCCAGCGCCTCCGTCAGCAGGGTCACGGCGAAACGCTCCTGCGCGGGCGTTTTCCAGTCCTTGCCGCCGGATTCCACGGCCAGTCCAACCAAATCGTGCATCGCGGCCCGCCACGCCAGATAGGCCTGCATCAGGCGGCGATAAAAGGGATTTTCGGCGAAGGCGGAGTCGGCGAAGCGATGGTCGCTCGCTTCCGGCCCGATTTCCGACGCGCCCGCCCCGATGCGCATCAGATCTAACGCCAGTTCCGCGCAGCGGCTGGAGAATCTATCGGGATGGGCCGCGAGGTTGGCCATGAACTGGCCAAGCGCCCGCAAGGTATCGCGTGGACTGAGCGCGACAAACGGATTCGCGCCCAGAATCGCGTCAACCGCCGGCGCCATCTCTTCGGGATGGGCCAAATCGATTTCGTGTTTTATCGCAGCTGCCATTGCAACGCCCCTTGACGATAGACGCGATGCGTTATCATCGCTAACAGAGTTATAATAAGGCTACAAGCATTTTAATGGATGCGGCGCAATGGGACATTTATAGCCGGCAATGTCCCACTATCGGTCGGTTAGGCCGATGATTTTGAGATTCGCGATCCCGGCGCGCGTCGCAGACGATCGGAGAATACGGAGGGATGTGCGCGCCCGCGGCGGTCGTTGCCGTCGGCCACCGCAGTTCAATTCTACAGCAAAGGCGCCGTGGATGATGCCTGGGCGCCGTTAATTCGCGATCGTCAGCCCAACAACTCGCGGCCGCGGGCGAACAGCAGCGCGGCCGAAAGGCCGATATCCTCCCAGGTCGGGTCGATGCGTTTGCCGCGCCGATGGAGCATCAGGTTGAAGGCGGTAATCGCGCCGAAGCGATAGCCGGCAAAGGCGCGAAACCAGCGCGCGTCGGCGTCGGAAACTTCAAATCCGGCCATTTCACGATAGATCGCGATCAACTCCTCCGGCGCCGGAATTTGGCTCGGCACCAGTGACGCATCGACCCAGCTTGCGCGATCGGAAAAGAGGCAGAGCCAGCCCAAATCGATCAGCACCGCGCCGATCTGCGCCAGCTCCCAATCGATAACCGCGCTGACCTCGCCGTCGCGGATCAGCAGATTCGACCATTGCATGTCGCCGTGAACGCATCCGAGGCGCGGCGCGGGCGGCGCGGTCGCGAGTAACCGCGCGCGTAATTCCGCCGAGCCGACGGTGGTCGCCGGATCGAGCGTCGGACGGTCGAGTAGCGCGTGGCAGCGCTCGATTTCCTGCGCCAGCGTGACGGGTTCGCCCCAAATCGCGCGGCGCGGCGCCCACGGCAGCGCATGGAGCGCGGCATGCGTGCGAATGGCGGCGCGCGCGGCGGCCCGCTGTTCCTCCGCACTGAATTCGCGCTCGCCCAAGGCAAGCTTGTCGCCGGTGACGAAGCCGACCACAAACCACGGCCGGCCAAATTCCGCCATGTCGTCGCCGATCCATTTGACCGGCGGGGCCGGCACTGCCGTGCCTGCGAGCGATTGCATGATCCGCGCCTGGCGGGCGACGTCGGCGGTGCCGACCGGCCGCACGCCCGCGGGCGCCAGCCGAATCACCAGATGCTCGCGCGTTACGCCGCCGTCAGCGCGATGCGTCATCAGCTCGAAGCCGTAGCTCTGCCCAGCGTGCCCCGGCAGGACGGTCAGCCCGCTAATCGCGGCGGTGGGATCGCCGGTGCGCGCCCGCAGCGTCGCGATCAGTTGCGTTTCGAATGCAGTCTCAGCTTCCATCGCGTGGACCCGTTGATAATGGCGGGTCCACGCCGTCACGCGCGGACCCGCCCGAGAGCGTCAAGCGTCCCCACGAGCATACGCGACCGGGCGCCGATCCGCTAACCGCGCATCTTGAGCTGACCGGAAGCCGGATGGAGGCTCGACACCGCGCTCGGCCGCGCCGCGATCCGCTTGAACCACGCGTTGAGGTTCGCCAGCGACGGATCGATTGTCTGGCCCACGCCGGCGGCGAAATCGGTGCAGCAATAAAGAATAATATCGGCGATCGTGAAGCGGTTGGGCACGATAAACTCGCGTCCCGCCATCAGCCCGTCCAGCCACTTGAGACGCGCCTGCGCAATCCGCTTCAAGCCCGGGCCTGACTCCGGCTCGCACGGCACGCGGTTCTTGAAAAGGTCAAGGCCTTCGCAGAACCTGAAGCCATTATACATGTTTTCGGTGATATTCTGTTCGACCCGCCGCACCCATTGCCGGGTTTCCGCGCGCGCCTCGGCGGATGCGCCGATCAGCGCCGGCGCCGGATGTTTCTCCTCGAGATATTCCCAAATGGCCACGGTTTCGCCGATACAGTCGCCGTTGTCGAGTTCGAGCGCCGGCAACTGGCCGCCGGGATTGCGCCCGGTATAGGCCGGCTCACGATTTTCGCCCTTGAGCAGATCGATCGACTTGGTGGGAATCGTGATTCCCTTCTCGGCGATAAACATGCGCATCGCGCGCGGATTCGGTCCAAATGAATCGTAAAGTTGCATTGCTGGCTTCTCCTCTTCAATAGCTATTTTAATCGTTGCACGATGGCGTCCGGACTGCCCCAAACCGGCGCGAATATAGCCCATCGTCCGCCGCGGATGAAACCGCGCGAGAGGCAGCCGCTGGAAGCGTCTGGAAGGCGCGGGCGATTTTCAATACGCTAACCAGGATGACCGTAAATTGCGATCGAGCCGCGCACGGATGGAGTCTCGGCGGCGCGGACGAGCCGCAAATTCGCTTTGGAGGAGACGCGGCGGCTTGGCCGTTCGCGGCGATCATATAGTGAAATTCTGTCCTCAA
>DAHZDR010000082.1 GCA_027403435.1 Deltaproteobacteria bacterium | reverse complement strand
TCGCCGCGCCGGACCGTTTCGAGCGCGCCGCCGAGCCGCGCGCCCGCTTCGTACAATTCGATCGTCATCGGCCGGCCGTGCGCGTCCGAAAGTTCGTGCAGCCGATAGGCCGCGCTCAGCCCGGCGATTCCGCCGCCGACCACCGCGACCGTCGCGTGACGCTCCGCCGCCATCGCGCCCTACGCGCCGGCTCCGGCGGCCAGATGCGTTACGGCCATGTCGGCCATCAGCTCGATAAATTGGGGATGGTCGCTGACGGTCGCCGCCCGGGTGAACGCGACGGCGGCCGCGCGCGCGGACGCGGCCGCCGCGACATCGAGGTCGTAGAGCACCTCGACGTGGTCGCAAAGAAAGCCGCTTGGAATCACGACGGCGGCGCGGCCGGGCAACGCGCGCAAAACTTCGTTGATGTCGGGTTCGAGCCACGGATCGCGCGGATTCCCGCTACGGCTTTGATAGGCGATCCGCCATGTCGAACGGCCGAGTTGCGCGGCGGCCAGCGCGGCGGATCGCTCGAGTTGCGCGACGTACGGCGACCGCGCCGCCATCGCGACGGGGATACTGTGGGCGGTGAAGATCAATTCAGCATCCGCGCGCGCGGCCGCGTCGAGCCGGCCCAGCGCGTCACGCGCGCGATCGGCGACGGCGGCGACGAAGCGCGGATCGTCGTGCCACGGCGGCGGATAAACGACCTCCGGCGCGGACGATCCGATTCGCGCGCGCGCCGCGGCGACGTCGTTTTGATAGCGATCCCAGCTCGCTTCGCAGCGATACGCCGCGAGGATGAAGCCGAAAACGCGCCGCGCGCCGCGCGCCGCCAAATCGCGCAGCGCGTCCTCGATAAACGGCGGCGTATTGCGCATCCCGACCACGACCGGCGCGTCGGCGCCGCGCGCCGCCAGCATGGCGCGCAAGGCCGCGGCCTGGCGAAACGTCAGTTCGTTGTAGGGGGAACGTCCGCCAAGCAGTTCGTAATGACGGACGACTTCCTCGTAACGGTCGCGCGGAACCGGACGGCCTTGCAGCACGCGATCGAGAAACGGGCGAATTTCGTCCGTCCGCGACGGTCCGCCGAAGCCGATAATCATCACGGCGGCGCCGGCCGATTGTTTCCGCGGTTTGGCTTCCATCATTTCAAGTCGCCGAACTTTCAAGTCGCCGAACGGAGTTGCGCGCGGGCGTTCAGCGAGCGCTCAACTCATGCACGGCGTCGATCAGCGCGATCGCGTGATCGACCGGCGTCTCGGGCAGAATCCCGTGGCCAAGGTTGAAGATATGGCCGGGGCGTCCGGCGGCGGCCGCAAGAATCGCCTGCGCGCGGCGGCGGATTTCGGCGGGCGCGGCGAAGAGCGCGAGCGGATCGAGATTGCCCTGCACGCCCACGCCGGGGCCGAGCCGCGTCCACGCCGCGCCGAGATCGACGCGCCAGTCGAGACCGATCACGTCGCCGCCCGCCTCGCGCATCAGCTCCAGCAGGCTCGCCGTCGCCGTGCCGAAATGAATCACCGGCGTGCCGGCGGGCGCCGCCGCGATCGTCGCGCGCGAATACGGCAGGACGTAGCGGCGGTAATCGTCCGGCCCCAGGCATCCGACCCAGCTATCGAAAAGCTGCACAAGATCGGCGCTGGCGGCGACCTGAAGCTTCAAATAATCGCCGGTTACGCGCGCGATCATCCCCATCATCCGGTCCCAAAGCGCTGGCTGCGTGTACATCAGGGTCTTCGTCGCCTGATAGTTGCGCGAACCGCCGCCCTCGATCAGATAGGACGCGAGCGTAAACGGCGCGCCCGCGAAACCGATAATCGGCTTGCGATCGCCGAGCGCGCGCCGCGTCAGGCGGATCGCCTCGCCGACGAAACCAAGCGCCTCGGCGGCGGCCAGCGGCGAGGCGCGATCGAGGTCGGCGTCGGTGCGCAGGGGCCGATCGATCATCGGCCCGTCGCCCTTTTCGTAATGCAGCCCGACGTTGAGCGGCAGCAGCGGCAGCAGGATATCGGCAAAGATAATCGCGGCGTCAACGTTGAGCCGCTCGACCGCCGTGACCGTGACTTCGGCCGCCAGTTCCGGCCGCTGGCACATCTCGAGGAACGAATGGCGTTCACGCACGCGCCGATATTCAGGCATGTAGCGGCCCGCCTGCCGCATCAGCCAAACGGGAGTGTAGGGCGTGGGTTCGCGTCGGCAGGCGCGCAAAATCGGATGGTCGGCGCGGGCGTAACGCGGACCGTCATTGATGGCGGCCGGATCGGCCAAGCCGGCGCCGGCCGGCGTCGCACGCGCGCTGGAAAGCGCCGCCGCGCGCTTGCGCGCCAGCATCGCCGGCGCGCGTGTGGCGGCTTCCTTCACCAGATGGCCGAGCTTCGGATGCGCCGGTTCGAGATCCACCGCGACGCCGCGCGCGCGCAATTCGGCCGAGCAGATCGGACCGATCGAGCCGACCACCGTCCGCTCCAGTCCGCGCCTGAGCGCCGCGAGGGCGCCATCGTCCGCCGCCAGCCGCATCAGATTGGCGATCTGCTGCGAGCTGGTGAACAGCGCGCAATCGGCGTCGCCGGCGACGATCGCGCGGATCGCGGCGCGCAACGGCGCGCGATCCGCCGGCAGCGTCCATCGATAGACCGGCACCGAAGTCACGGCCGCGCCGCGCGCCGCGAGCGCCTCGGAAAGGTCGCGGTTGGCGGCGCCATACTCCTGAATTGCGACGCGCCGCCCGCCAAGTTCGGCCGGCCCGCCGAGCGCGGCGAGAATTTCACGCCAGGTGTTGGGCTCCGGGATCGTGAGCGTCGGCTCCAGCCCCAGCTCACGCATCGCGGCGACCGGCTTGGGCCCCCGCGCGACGGTCACGGCGCGGCCCAGCGCCGCGATTAATTCCGCGCGCCGATAGCGTG
>DAHZDR010000046.1 GCA_027403435.1 Deltaproteobacteria bacterium | reverse complement strand
AGCAGATCGAAATCGACCACCACCCGCGGCTTATCGTCGGTTGTGCGGAGTTTCGGATCCTTTTCGCTGGACAAACGCCTTATCCATTTGCGCCGTGACGGCGCGTCGCTGGTTGCTGATTGACCAGTTGATTTTAGCCTTGCGCCGCCGGTCGCGGAAGTGCGCCGCCGACGACCGATCGGCTCCGGCGCTTGCGCTCCGGTTAAGAATCGAAGAATTCCGCCGCGGCCGCGCGCGGCTTCGGACCGTTCGCGCGATCAATGCGAGGCGGCGCGGCGGCGTTCCGAACCTTCCCGCCGCTCCGCAATTTCGGCTGCCGCCTCTTGCCGGACCGGCCGGCGGCGCGCGTTGAAGGCGTGAATCCGCTCCAGCAGCGCGTCCATGTAGGTGTAAACGACCGGAGTGATATAAAGCGTGAGCAGTTGCGAGAAAAGCAGCCCGCCGACCACCGCGACTCCCAGCGGACGGCGCGCATCGGCGCCCGCGCCGGCGCCGATCGCGATCGGCAGCGTGCCCATCAACGCCGCCATCGTGGTCATCATGATCGGCCGGAAGCGGATGACGCAGCCTTCGAAGATCGCCTCCGCCGCGCTCTTGCCCTGCGAGCGCTGCGCGTCGAGCGCGAAATCGATCATCATGATCGCGTTTTTCTTGACCAGTCCGACCAGCATGATCACGCCGACGAAGGCGAGCAGATCCAGCTCCATTCCGAAGGCCATCAGCGTCAAGAGCGCGCCGAAGCCCGCCGCCGGCAGTCCGGAAAGAATCGTGATCGGATGGATGAAACTTTCGTAGAGGATGCCGAGCACCAGGTAGATGACCAGCACCGCCATCGCCAGCAGCATCCCGAGGTTGCCCATCGAATTTTCGAACGCCTGCGCGGCGCCGGAATAGGCGGCCGTAATCGAGGAGGGCAGGGTGTCTTCGGTCGTCCGTTTGACCTCGCCGAGGGCCTTGCCGAGCGACACGCCGGAGGCGACGTCGAACGAGATCGTCACCGACGGAATCTGGCCCGAATGGTTGATCGAAAGCGGACCGAGCGTGCGCGTCAGCTGCGCGACGGTGTTGAGCGGCACGAGCTGGCCGGTCGAGGAGCGCACGTAGAGCAGATTGAGCGAGGCCGGATCATTCTGAAAGCGCGGCTCCAGCTCCATTTCCACCCAATACTCATTGTTGGGCGCGTAGATGGTGGAAATCTGGCGCGATCCGTAGGCGTCGGCGAGGGCGTTTTCGATCGCCTGCGCGGTCAGTCCGAAGGCCTGCGCGCGGTCGCGGTTGATGGTGACGTTGACCTGCGGATTGCGGATTTGCAAATCGCTGCTGACGTCGCGCAAGTCTGGCATCGCGCGCAATTTGTCCTTGAGGATGGCGGCGTATTTGTAGAGATCGCGCGTGTTCGGGCTTTGCAGGGTGAATTGGTAGGTGCTCTTGGTGAAGCGCGCGCCAATCTGAATCGGCGGCGGGTTCTGGATGAAGGTCATCAGGCCGGGAATTTGCGCAAATTCCGTCCGCCAGCGGCTGATAATCTGATCGATCGATTCCTTGCGCCGGCTGCGCGGCACGAGATGCGCGAACAGGATGCCGGAGTTGAGCGTGCCGCTCGGTCCCGCGGCGCCCACGCTCGAAAAGAACGTCATCACGTCCGGATCGCGCGCCACCATCTGGTTGAGCGCCTGCTGATGCGCGACCATCGCGTCGTATGAAATGCCTTGGGCGGCTTCGGTGAAAATCAGCACCTGGCTGTCGTCTTCCTCCGGCAAAAAACCCTTGGGAATCACGCGGAAGCCCCAAACCGTGCCCGCGATCGTCAGCGCCAGCACGGCCATCGTCGCCCGCCGATGGCGCATCACCCAGGCGAGACTGGCGCGGTAGCCGTCGAGGGTGGCGTCGAAGGCGCGTTCGGTGAGGAGATAGAAGCCGCCGTGACGCTCCTCGGCCGGCGGCCGCAGGAAACGGCTGCACAGCATCGGCGTGAGCGTCAGCGAAACGAAGCCCGAGACGAGGATCGCCACGCCGATGGTGACGGCGAATTCGTGCAGCAGGCGGCCGAGAATCCCGCCCATGAACAGCACCGGGATAAACACGGCGGCGAGCGACAGCGTCATCGAAAGGATGGTGAAGGCGATTTCGCCCGAGCCGTCGAGCGCCGCCTGCATCACGCTCTTGCCCATCTCCAGATGGCGCACGACGTTTTCGAGCATCACGATCGCGTCATCGACGACGAAGCCGACCGAGAGCGTGATCGCGAGCAGCGAGAGATTGTCGAGGCTGTAGCCGAGCAGCGCCATCACGCCGAAGGTCGCCACGATCGAGATCGGCAGCGCGAGGCTGGGAATAATCGTCGCCGAGAGATTGCGCAGGAACAGGAAGATGACCATCACCACCAGGCAGATGGTCAGCAGCAGGGTGAATTGCACGCCGTTGACCGACTGGCGGATGCTCTCGGAGCGGTCGTAGAGAATGTTCAGGCTGATCGCGGCGGGCAGTTCGGCGCGGAACGACGGCAGGATTTTGCGGATATTGTCCACCACCTCGACGGTGTTGGTGCCCGGCTGCCGTTCGATTGCGAGCACCACCGCGCGCTGGCCGCGCACCCATCCGGCGACCTTGTTGTCCTGAACGCTGTCGAGCACGCGGACGAGGTCTTCGAGCCGGATCGGCGAGCCGTTGCGATAGGCGACGATCAGCGGGCGATAGGCCGCCGCGTCGGTCAACTGGCCGTTGGCCTGCACCGTGAAGGCCTGATTCGCGCCGTAGAGCGTGCCGGTCGGCAGATCGACGTTGGCGTTGGCGATCGCGTCGGCGACTTCATTGATGCCGATGCCGTGGGCGGCGAGCGCCTGCGGATTCAGTTGTACGCGGACGGCGTATTTTTCGGAGCCGTAGACTTCAACCTCCGCCACCCCGCTGATCATCGAAATCCGTTCGGCCAGATAGGTTTCGGCGTATTCGTCCACTTCCGACAGCGGCAGCGCCGCGGAGCTCAGGCCCATGTAGAGAATCGCTTTGTCCGCCGGATTGACCTTCTGATACGACGGCGGCGACGGCATCCCCTGCGGCAATTCCGACTGCGCGGCGGCGATCTTCGATTGCACGTCCTGCGCGGCGGCGTCGAGATTGCGCGAGAGCTCGAATTGCAGGGTGATATTGGTCTGGCCCTGGGTGTTGGTCGAGCTCATCTCGGCCAGTCCGGAGATCGTCGAAAACTGGCGTTCGAGCGGCGTCGCCACCGATGAAGCCATCGTTTCCGGACTCGCGCCGGGCAGCGTCGCGCTGACCAGGATCGTCGGAAAATCGACGTTCGGCAGGTCGCTCACCGGCAGCGTGCGATAGGCCGCCAGGCCGAAGATGACGATCGCCAGCGACACCAGCGTCGTCATCACCGGCCGCCGGATGAACAGCTCGGCGATATTCATTGCGCCGGACCACGCGCGGCGAGCGCTTTCCGGATGCGGACGCGCGCGCCCGGCATCAGCCGGATCTGTCCGTCGATGACGACGGTTTCGCCGCCTTGGAGGCCGCGTGCGATCACGGTCTCGTCGCCGATCGCCGGACCTGTCGCCACCGGCCGCGGCGTCGCTTTCAGATCGGCTCCGATGACGTAAACGAACACGCCGTGCTGGCCCGTTTGCAGCGCCTGCGTCGGCACGAGCACCGCGTTCGGAATCCGCCGCAGGGTCAGCGTCGCATTGACGAACTGCCCCGGCCACAGGCGCCGGTTTTCATTCGCGAACAGCGCCTTGAGCGCGATCGTTCCGGTGGTTTTATCGACCGAATTGTCGATGAAAGCCAGAAGTCCGTGCGCGGAGGCCGCTTGCGCGCCCGGGATTCGGGCGTCAACTTCCAGTTGCCGCGCGCCCTGCGCCGTCCGCACTTCGGCGAGGTCGCGTTCGGGAATCGAGAAATCAACGTAGATCGGCCGCACCTGATCGATCGTCACCATCGGCGTGTCGGCGTCGGCCTTGATCAGGTCGCCCACATGATTTTGCAGGCTGCCGGTGCGGCCGTCGATCGGCGAACGGATGTCGGTGTATTGAAGATTGAGCCGCGCGCTTTCCACCGCCGCCCGATCGGCGGCCGTGGCCGCCGCCAGGCTGGCGGAGTTCGCATAGGCTTGATCGAACTGCTGGCGCGAGCCGACCCCCTTCTTGAGCAGGTAGGCATAGCGCCGCTCGTCCGCGAGCGCCTGCGTGGAGTTGGCCTGGTCGCGCGCCAGATTCGCCTCGGCCTGCCGCAACGCCGCTTCATACGGACGTGGATCAATTGTGAATAGCGGCTGACCCTTGCGGACGTAATCGCCCTCGGTGAAGTGAATCGCGACCAGATTTCCTTCGACCCGCGCTTTGATCGCAATCGAAGCGAAGGCTTCGACCGTGCCGATTTCCCGGATCTGCAAGGGCACCGTGCGGCGCACGGTTTTCGCGACCATAACCGGCGCCGGCGGCATCCCGGCCGGGCCCACCGCCGCCTTGCCGCCGCATCCCGCCAGCGCCGCGCAGGCGCCGGCCAGCGCGGCGGCCGCGCCCGCGCGCCACCATCGGGGTCCGCGTCCAGCGGCGCGTCGCTTCAAGGCGCCGTTCCCGCCGCGTTGCGCCGCGGGTTCAAAGTTTTGTCCCAATGCCGCCAATGCG
>DAHZDR010000028.1 GCA_027403435.1 Deltaproteobacteria bacterium | reverse complement strand
GTCATTCTGAGCGCAGCGAAGAATCCCGGGATGCTTTACCGCGCGGACGCCGTTCAGAATGACGACCTGACTGGTGCGGAGCTTTTTTGGCGGAACGTATTCCGCCATGACGACTCAAAGGATACCGCTTCGATGAACCATTCTCCGCAAACGGAGTCCATTCGCGGCTATCATGCGCATATCTATTACGATACGGAGTCGCGCGATCGGGCGGCGACGGCGCGCGCAATGATTGAGGCGAAATTCACCGTCGTGATGGGCCGCTGGCGCGACCAGCCCGTCGGTCCGCATCCGCAAGCGATGTATCAGGTCGCCTTCGCGCCCGCGGAGTTCGGACGTGTCGTGCCGTGGCTGATGCTGAATCGCGACGGACTGGTCGTGCTGGTCCATCCCGAAACCGGCGACGATTACGCCGATCATGCCGAGCACGCGCTCTGGATGGGGCGCAAGCTGGAGCTTAAGCTCGATTTCCTGCGCAATTTGCCGCCGCGCTGACGCGCCCGCCGCGGCGCGGTTCAGGCGGCGGGCCGCGGCGTTTCGGGATTCGCCAATTCCCGCCGTAGCGCCTGTTGCTTGGCGCGCAGCGTCGCGATCATTTTGTCGTAGCCCTGGTCGTTCAGTGCGTGATTAAACTGGCTGCGGTAATTCCCAATCACGTCGATCGCCGCGATCGTCAAATCATAAATCCGCCATTCGCCGTTCACCCGATGCATCAGGTAGTTGACGGCGATCGGATCCTTTTGTTCCGGCAGGTGGATATTGCTGTACACTGTGGCGTAGTCGGCGCCGTCGAACGATTCGCGCGTATAATCGAAGCGCACCGCGGGCAACTCCGACTGAACCTTTTTCACCACATAGTCGCGCATCTGCGTAAGGTAGGCGTCCTTGATGAATGCTGTGAACAGCGGCACGTACTCGGCGCGCTGCGCGGGCGTCAGGCTGCGCCAATGGTAGCCCATCGCCGACTGCGCCATCGCCGCGAAGTCGAAATATCGATCGGCGAGCGCGCTTAATTGCGCGCGGCGTTGCCGTAGCGGCATCGCGGGATCACGGAACACGGCGATCACCGCGGCGACGCCGTCCTGAACTTGCGCCATCGGATCGGTCGCCGCCGCCGCGGCGATGGCGCCGTGATTCACGCCCGCCGGCGCATGCGGCGCGCCGGCCGCATGACCGTTCGCCGCCACGCTCACAAGGATTGCGAGCATTATCGGAGCGACGGTCGAAATGACGAGACCAGGCCTCATTCCTCGAAACGCGGAATTCCGGCGATCGCGTCGCTGTTCTCCAGCGCCGAGAGATCGCCGGGGTCTTTGCCCAGATGGACCGCGCGCACCACGCGCCGCATGATTTTGGCGTTGCGCGTGCGCGGCAAATCGGCGACGAAATGAACCGCCTGCGGCCGCAGCGGCTTGCCCAGCGCTGCGGCGACCTTGTCCGCGATCCGCCCGGCGAGCCGCGCCGACGCCGTTGCGTCCGGCTTGAGCACGACGAACAGCACGGGCGCTTCGCCCTTGGTCGGATGGGGCACGCCAATCGCCGCCGCTTCCCTGACCTCCGGGACTTCGCTCGCGGCCGATTCGACTTCCGCCGGACCCAGGCGCTTGCCCGCGATCTTGAGCGTGTCGTCGGAGCGGCCGAGCAGTAGCCAGTCGCCGTCGCTATCCACCAGCGCCCAGTCGCCGTGCACCCAAACGCCGTCGAAGCGCCGCCAGTAGGCGTCGAGATAGCGCTCCGGATCGTTCCAGAAACCTTTGGTCATCCCGGGCCAGAGATTGAGCGCGGCGAGTTCGCCCACCGCGCCGATCACCGGACTGCCGGTTTCGTCGAGCGCGGCGGCCGCGATTCCGGGAACGGCGGTGTTGAAGCCACACGGCTTGATCGGCCGCGTCACGACGCATCCGAGCAGCCCGCCGGCGATTTCGGTGCCGCCGGAATAATTGATAATCGGCAACCGGCGCCGCCCGGCGTGCTCGAACAGCCAGTTCCAGGCCTCGGGATTCCAGACCTCGCCGGTCGAGCCGAGCACGCGGAGCGACGAAAGATCATGGCGCGCGATATGTTGCGGACCGCTGGGAATCAGCGCGCGCACCAACGTCGGCGAAATGCCCAGATGGGTGACGCGATGGCGCTTGACCATGCTCCAGACGCGGTCGGGCGCGGGAAAATCCGGCGCGCCTTCGTACAGAAACGCGGTCGCGCCGATCGTCAATGCGCCGATTATCAGCCACGGACCCATCATCCAGCCCATGTCGGTGAACCAGAAAATCCGCTCGCCAGGGCGCACGTCGAACAGATGCGCCATGTCCTGCGCGCCTTTGAGCGGAAAGCCGGCGTGATAATGCACGGCGCCTTTGGGCCGGCCAGTGGTGCCCGAGGTGTGGATGATCATGAACGGATCCATGCTGGCCATCGGCGCGACCGGGGCCGTGTCGGCTTCGGCGGCGACCAGTTCGTCCCACGCCAGCGCGCCCTCGAGCGCTTGGTCCGGGGCGATCCGGCGCACCGCGACGACCCGCTCGACGCATCTGGCGAGGCGCGCGGCGGCGCGCGCGAAATCGAGCAGGGCGACGCGCTGGCCACGCCGCCAGAAGCCGTCGGCGGTGATCAACAGTTTGGCCTGGGCATCGCTCAGCCGCAGGGCGGCGGCTTCGGGTCCGTAGCCGGAGAAAATTGGAATCAGAATCGCGCCGATTTGCGCGATCGCAAGCGCCGCGACGGCGGTTTCCGCCAGCATCGGCATGAACAAGCCGACGCGATCGCCCGCGCCCACGCCGAGTCGGCGCAAGGCGTTGGCGGCGCGTCCGACCGCGCGCGCAAGCTCGGCATAGGTGAGCGTCGCGGTCGCGCCGTCTTCGCCTTCCCAGATTATCGCGGGCTGCGCCGCCCGCGGGCCGCGCGTATGGCGATGGACGGCGTTGTGCGTCAGATTGAGCCGGCCGCCGATGAACCATGACGGCCATTGCACGCCCGCCGAAGTATCGACGACGCGCGTGTACGGCGTGAACCATTCGACGCCGAGCAATTCCAGCGTCTTGCGCCAGAACGCTTCTGGGTCGGCGACGCTAAGACGATAAAGTTCCGCATAGCCAGCCGCCGGCCGCTCGGCGTCAAGCGCGATCCCGAGCGCCCGCGCGAGCGCCTCCAGATGGCTTCCGCGCACGTATTCCGCCGTTGGGAACCATGCCGGGGTCTGATTCGCCCCATACTGTCCGCTGTTCAAATCCATGTTTTCGCCCCGTTCGCGCGTTTCGTGTAAGTTCCCGCCGGTCAGTATAGAGGCTTCGGGCGGAATTGATCACGCCCGCGCCGATCGACGCCCCGATCAGGCGCGAACGGAAAGCGGATCAAACCCCGTGGTCCGTGGGCGCGATGCGGGTCGGCGGCCGCTTGAATCCGGCGCGCCCCTCTTTACAAAGCTCGCGGTCTACGTCACGGATTTTAGTGTTGCAAACACGTCGCGCCAGTCTCAAGCTAATTCAGGAGCTGGTGGATACCGCGAATGGGGGAAAACGAAAGCTTGGTCATCAAAACGTCAGAACCATCGGAAAACGACATACAGCCAGCTATGGCGACAATTTCGCCGTCGCCGGGCGAAACGATCGATTGGGATTCCGTCTCCCGCTTCAAACAGCCCGAAGACAGCCTCGGTTATCTGCTATGGCAGACCGCGCATGGCTGGATGCGCCGCCTGAACAGCGCGCTGCTCGAAGCCGGCATGACGCATCTGCAATATATCGTGCTGGGTTCGATCTTGTGGCTGACGCGCACCGGCAAGCCGCCGTCGCAGGCGCGGCTGGCGCAATTTTGCGCGATGGATCCGATGCTGATTTCGAAGGTCGTGCGCGCCCTCGAGCGCAAGCGGGCGATCCGCCGCGCTCCGGACCCGCGTGACACCCGCAGCAAACTGCTGACCCTGACTGATGAAGGCGTCGCGATCATCCTGCGCTGTATTCCGCTGGTCGAACGCGCTTATGAAGGATATTTCGCGCCGGTCGAGGCGCGCGAGCGGGAGTTTCACGCAACCCTGACGACCCTGTTCCGGTCGATGAAGCCGGACGAATCGCCATGATTCGAGCGTCCGCCGCGCCGGCGCCGCGCGCCAGAATCGGCCTCACGCGCGGCGCCAACGCCCCGAACAGCTAATCTCGGCGAATCGGCAAAGCGCGGGAGCGACGGTTTGAACCGCCGCTCCCGCATTCATTTCCTACGGCAGAGTCATGATCACGCCGCCTGTCGGCGACGGCACGATATTGCAGCTATTGCTGGTCGTATCCACAGTGTATTGCGGAGCGCTCGAAGTGCCGCCGGTGGTGAACGTGGATTGGC
>DAHZDR010000006.1 GCA_027403435.1 Deltaproteobacteria bacterium | reverse complement strand
CTGCGCGAAAATTTTATCGAGCGGGTGTTCGCCTATCGCCGCTTGCGCGACTTTTTCGCGTCGCGATGGAGCGCCGGCGGGCTGGCCGCGTTCCACGCCGCGCATCAGCTGCAACTGCTGGCCCATGCGCCGCGCGCATGCGCGGAACTGGGCCGGATGGCCGCGCGGGCGAAATCGATCGATCGCCGTGAACTGCGCGACAGCTACGAGCGGGAATTCATGGCCGCGCTCGCGAAGATCGCCTCGCCCGCGCGTCACGTCAGGGTCCTGCGGCATATCGCCGGCTATTTCCGCGGCCAGCTCGACGCCGATTCGCGCCGCGAACTCGCCGCGCTGATCGACGGCTATCGGCGTGGCCTAATTCCGCTGATCGCGCCGATCTCGCTGATGCGCCATTATGCGCGGCGTTTCGGGATCGCCGATCTCGCGGGACAGGTCTATCTGGAGCCGCATCCGATGGAACTGCTGCCGCGCAATCGCGTCTGACCGCGGCGTTCGGCCCTGGCTCGCCGCTTGTGATCGGCAAGCCGCGCGTAGTAATGGTCGCCCGAAGCCGCCGGGATGCGGCGCGCGCGGGAATGGATCGCGCCGGCGGCGAAGCTGTAACCGGACATCTCCATATCGCGGATTTTCACCAACCAGTTTGAAGGAGCATGTGACGCCATGAAAATCGGCTATTTCGCAATTGGCATCGGACCGTCGGCGAACGTCGGCGCGATCCGCACGATCGCCGTCAACGCGGAGCGCCTCGGCTTCGCCACGGTCTGGGCTCCCGAGCACGTCGTGCTGCTCGCGGAGTTTTCCTCGCGCTATCCGTACTCGGCCGGCGACTTTCCGATGCCGGTCGAGGCGCCGATCTGCGACCCCTTCGCGACGCTCAGTTACGCCGCCGCGCTCACTTCGAAAATCCGCCTCGCGACCGGCATCTGCCTGGTGCCCGAGCACAACCCGGTCGTGCTGGCCAAGACCGTCGCCACCGTGGACCATCTGAGCGGCGGCCGCCTGATTCTCGGCACGGGAATCGGATGGCTGGCCGAGGAATTCGAAGCGATCGGCGTGCCGTGGGAGCGCCGCGCCCATCGCACCCGCGAATGTATCGAGTCGATGCGCGCGTTGTGGGTGGGAGATCGAAGTTCTTACAGCGGCGAGTTCGTCAACTTTCACGGCGCGCTCTGCAATCCGAAGCCGGTGAACGATCGCCGCGTGCCGGTATGGTTCGGCGGCGAAAGCGGCCCGGCGCTGCGCCGCGTCGCCGAGTATGGCGACGGCTGGATCGGCTTCAATCTGATGCCGGACGCGGCGGCGGCGAAAATCCGCCGGATCGAGGAGTTGCTCAAGGCCAACGGCCGCAAGCGCGCCGACGTTGAACTGGCGGTCTCGCCCTACGGCAAGCCGATCACGGCCGACGATCTGAAACGCTATCGCGACGCCGGCGCCGAAGAGGTCGCGCTGGTGCGCTTCGACATGCCGGCCGACGACGCTGGAATCGTGAAGGAACTGGAGCGGATGGCGAAGGAATTCGTCGAACCCGCGGCCAAGCTGTAATTATCGTCGCGTTGCCGCCGCGCGCCGATTCAAACGCCGCGCGGGCGCGAGCCATCCGGTTCGCGCCCGCGTAATTTTTCAGCGCGCCGTCATGCCGCCGTCCACCGGCATCGACGCGCCAGTCACGAACGACGCGTAATCCGACAACAGCCACGTCACCGCTTCCGCGATTTCGGCCGGCCGCCCCATCCGCGCCACCGGCTCGACCTCGACCAGCGCCTCCTTGAGCCGCGGATGCGACGAGACCATCCCGGCCACCATCGCCGTATCGATCACGCCCGGACATACCGCGTTCACCCGGATGCCGGCCTTGGCGTATTCGAGCGCCGCCGTCTTGGTCAGGCCGATTACGCCGTGTTTCGACGCCGTGTACGCGGGCATCCCGTGCGAGCCCACCAGGCCCGCCACCGACGCGGTGTTGACGATCGCGCCGCCGCCGCCCTGTTTGATCATCTGGATGATCTCGTATTTCATGCAGAGCCAGACGCCGCGCAGATTGACCGCCATGACGCGATCGAAATTGTCCTCGGTGTCGTCCGCCGTGCGCGCGATCTTGCCCGCGACTCCCGCGTTGTTATAGGCGCCGTCGAGCCGTCCGAACGCCTTCACCGCCGCCGCGACCAGCGCTTCGGCCTCGCTCGCCCGCGCGACGTCGCAGCGCGTGAATTCCGCGACGCCGCCGGCCTCGCGCGCCATCCGGACGGTTTCGCGCCCGCCCTCCTCGGCGACGTCGGCGACCAGTACTTTCGCGCCCTCACGCGCGAACGCCAGCGCCGCCGCCCGGCCGATTCCCGAGCCTCCGCCCGTTACGAGCGTCGCCTTGCCATTGAGCAATCCAGCCACTTTTTTCCCTCTCCGATTACGCGATTTGCGCCGCGCCTGGCGCGACGCCACCACGATATGTTCCCGTGCGACGAAATGGCGCAAGGTCGAATTATCGATGAATTTCGATCCGTCCGCCGCTAACTTTTTTCCCGTCGGCGCCGCGCCGCCGCGATGGCGCGCTCGAGCCGTCGAAAACCGGCCACGTCGCTGATATAGCACCGCCGCCCGCCGAACGCCTATCGCCGCGGGCCGCGGCACACGCTGGCGGCGGGGGACTTTCCGCGCGCGTCCGCCGGCGTTAACCTCATCTCGGCCGCGCGTGCGGCGCGCCGGAGTGTCCACCATGCCCCGTATCGTCTCATTGCTGCCCAGCGCCACCGAAATCGTCTGCGCGCTCGGCTTTCAGGATCGGCTTGTCGGCCGCTCCCACGAATGCGATTTTCCGCCGGAGGTCGCCCGGCTGCCCGTGCTGACCACGCCGCGCTTCGACCCCGAAGGGACCAGCGCCGAGGTCAACGACCGCGTGCAGCGGATTCTCACCGACGCGCTCGCCGTCTATCGCGTTGACGCCGCGATTCTGCGCGAGCTGCGCCCGGACTTTATCGTCACGCAAGCGCAATGCGACGTATGCGCCGTGAGTCTGCGCGACGTCGAGGACGCGGTCGCGCAATGGACCGGGGCCCGTCCGCGCATCGTCTCGCTCGCGCCGTGGGGCTTGGCCGACGTCTTTGCCGATATGGAGCGCGTCGCCGCGGCGCTCGGCGCGCCCGAACGCGGCGCCGAACTGGCCGGCGGCCTGAAGCGGCGGATCGACGCGATTCGCGCGCGCGCCGCGACCGCCGCGTATCGCCCGCGCGTCGCCTGCCTCGAATGGCTCGATCCGCTGATGGACGCCGGCAACTGGATGCCCGAACTGGTCGAAGCCGCCGGCGCCGTCAGCCTGCTCGGCACAGCCGGCGCACATTCCTCATGGATCGAATTCGCCGCGATCGCCGCCGCCGATCCCGAAGTCATCCTGATCGCGCCCTGCGGCTTTACCATGGAGCGCACGGCCGCCGAATTGCCCGCGCTGTGGCGCCGCGCCGGATGGAGCGAGTTGCGCGCGGTGCGCGACGGCCGGGTGTTCCTCGCCGAGGGCAATCAGTACTTCAATCGGCCGGGACCGCGGATGGTCGAGTCGCTGGAAATTCTCGCCGAACTTCTTCATCCGGAGATTTTCCGCTTCGGCCACGAAGGCTCCGGATGGCGCCGGGTGACCGACGCGCTCCACGCTTCGGCCTGAGCCGGTTTCACCGCGAAGATCGCGCGCCGTCCGTTGCGCGTTAGTTCGCGGCCAGATATTTCAGCCCCGACCGCGCGGGCGTCAGCGCGATTTTGAACTCCGCCAGCAGCGGCGCGATCGCGCAGGCGTTGTCGGCCACCAGGAAATCGACCGCGTCGCGCGAGAACCACGCTCCCGGCAGCAGCTCCGCGATTCGCCCCGCCGCGCGCAACGCCGCTTCCGGCAGATGGATCAGCGGCCGCTGGCGTCCCGTGAGCTCCATCACCAGCCGCGTCAGGTCGTCGAACGTCATCAGGTCGGGACCGCCGATTTCAAAAATTCCGTTGCGCCCGCGCCCGTCCGCGGCCAGCGCGACGCAGGCCGCCAAATCGTCCACCAGCAGCGGTTGCATCCGCTGCCGGCCGCTGCCGGGAACGATCATCACGGGCGCGAATTTGAGCGCCTTCGCGATGCCATTGACCACGCGATCTTCCGGGCCATAGACCAGCGACGGCCGGAAGATGGCGAAATCGACCCCCGATTCCCGCAGCGCCCGTTCCGCGCGGCCTTTGCAACGAAAGGCGGCGACGGCGGAATTTTCGTTCGCCGCCGCGCCGCTGATATAGATGAACCGCCCGGCGCCGGCGGCGCGCGCCGCCGCGATCAGCGCGACCGTTCCGCCGTAATCGACCCGTTCGAAGGTCAGTCCGCGCGCGGGATTTTCGATTGGATAGCCGTCGAATTGCGCCGCGTTCACAACCGCCGCCGCGCCCGCCAGGACTTCGGCAAGACCCGCGCCCGCGGTCACGTCCGCGGCGGCGAACTCGAGATTGCCGGGAGCGGCGGCGAAGCGCGCGCGCGCCCGCTCCGGATTCCGCGTCAGCACCCGCACCGTGGTCCCGGCCGATTCCGCCAGCCGGCGCGCGATTGCGCGTCCGATAAAGCCGGAACCTCCCGCCACCGCGACGATTCGTCCGCCCGCGTTGGTCATCGATTGTGGTCCGTCCCGCCTGGAGATACCCGGAAGCGTAGCGCGGCGCGCGCCGACATTCGAGGAATTTTTCCCGGCCGCGGCTCCCGTTCAGGCGGGATGCGGTTTGCGCTTGCGCCGGCGCGGCTTGGCCGTCGCGCCCGGTTTGGCGCCGTCGGCGAGCGGGATCAGCCGAAAGCGTGAAATTTCCGGCCGGCAGTTGATCCGGATGCGCACCCAGAACGTCCCCAGCCCGCGGTTCGTGTAAACATAAAAATCGCCGTAGCGATTCAGCCCCGCGTAATATTGTTTGCCGATGCGCAACACCGACCGAATCAGCGATCCGTAAAACGGAATCCGCACCACGCCGCCGTGCGTATGCCCCGACAGCATCACGCCCGGCTCCAGATGGCGCGTGTAAAGCGCGGTGTCGGGATTATGCGCCAGCACGATCGTGCAATCGTCCGCGCGCACCCCCGCGAACGCCCGCGACGGCTCCGCCCGCCGCGACCACAGATCGTCAATCCCGACGACTACGATTTCCCCGCCGCCAATCGCCACCCGCTCGTGCGCGTTCGCCAGCACCCGCGCGCCCGCGTTCCCAAGCGCCTGCGTGATCGTTCCGAACGACGACCAGTGGTCGTGATTTCCGGCGATCGCGTAAACTCCGGTCTTCGGCGTCAGCCCCTTCAGCGCCCGCTCGAACTCGCCGAGATAGCGCCGCATCGTGTCCGGTCCCGAAAAATAGTCGCCGGTCAAAAAAACCAAATCCGGCGCTTCGCGATTGATCGTCCGCACCACCTTCTGCAGCCGGACCAGATCCTCTTCGCGATCGACGTGCAGATCGCTGATCTGGCAAGCCACGATTCCGGCCAGCGCGGGCGCGAGCCGGCGCACCGGCAAATCCACCCGCACCAGTTCGACCGTGTCGATCGTCCGCCGCCACATCCGATGCAACGGCCGGAGCGCGATCGGCGGCTTGCGCGGGGTCGCCGGAGGGCGCCGCGGCCGCGCTCCTTCCGCCGCCGCGGCGGTCGTTTTCAGACTTGCCGTGGCCATTGTTGCATAACTCTAGAACACTCGCGTCAGTTCGCGAAAGGCGGTTAGCGCAAGGAACCGCGCGTGCGTCTCCTCCAGCGCCTCGCGCTCCAGCTCCCAGGTATGCGGATACGGGATGAACACCGCGCCCAATCCGGCCCGCAGCGCCGGGTTGATATCCGACCGCGGACTGTTGCCGATCATGAAGGTGCGCGCCGGATCGAGTTCCGCCTGCGCGACCAGCAGCCGGTAGGCCGCCGCGTCCTTTTCCCGCGCCACGCCCGCGCGGCTGAAAAATCGCCTGAGTCCCGAACGTTCGAGCTTGCGCAATTGCTCCGCTGGGTCGCCCTTGGTGAAGAGCAGCAGGCGATGACGCCGCGCCAGGTCGCCCAGCGTCTCGGGCACGCCCGGCAGCGGCGCGCAATGGCGCTCCAGCAGCCGCGCGCCGATCGCCGCGGTCCGCGCGCGCATCTCGTGGCGCCGCTCCGCTGGCGTCAGTTCATGCGCCACGCGATGCAGCGCGGCCACGTAGGCGCCGCGGCCATAACCGTGGCTCTCGATTATCTGGAGCTCATGGCGCCGCAACGTCTCGCGAATCTCATGGCGCGCGCGCGCCGCCGCCCGCTCCAGCTCGGCGATAAACTCGGCCTCGGCTTCAAGAAAATGGACGTTCGACTCCCACAGCGTGTCGTCGGCGTCGAAAATCAGATTCAAACCGCCGTCAGCCCCGCGCTCGCCCATGCGTTTCAGCTTATGCGCCCCCGATTCGCCGCGCAATTTCGCCGCGCGCGTCAGGAGGTCGCGCGCCGCGCCGCGCCGATCGGCAGAATCGCGAGCGCGCCCGTGGCCGGATTGCGCCCGACGTAAACCTCCGTGTCGTACACCGCGCTGAGCCGTTGCGCCGTCAGCGCCTCCTCCGGCCGGCCGTAGCCGGCGGCGGCGCCATCCTTCATCAGCAGCACACGGTCGGCGTGGAGCGCGGCGGCGTTCAGATCGTGCATCGTCGCCACCACCGCCATTTGACTGGTCTCGGCCAACTCGCGAAAGCGGCCGAAGATTTCCGCCACGTGGCGCATATCCAGAAACGCCGACGGTTCGTCGAGCAACGCCACCTCGGGCTGTTGCGCCATCGCGCGCGCCAGAAACACGCGTTTGCGTTCGCCGCCGGAAAGCTCCTGGATCGCGCGTCCCGCCAGCGGCGCCAAATCGAAACGCTCCAGCGCCTCCCGCGCGATTTCCAGGTCGCGCGCCGACTCAAACCGCCAGGCCCCCAGATGCGGCGCGCGGCCCATCAGCGCCACTTCGAGCACGGTGAAGCGGAACGCGATCGGATTTTCCTGCGCGACCGTGGCCATCCGCCGCGCCAGCGCCCGGCGGTCGTATGCGGCGAGCGGCCGGCCCGCCAGTTCGATTTCGCCGCTCCACGGCTTAAGCGCGCCGCTCAAGAGGCGCAGCAAAGTGGATTTGCCGGCGCCGTTCGGCCCCACGATCGCCAGCAACTCGCCGCGCCGCACGTCGATCGAAATCTCCCGCACGGCGGCGCGGCCGCCATAGCCGGCGGTCACCCTGTTCGCGCGGAGGGCGACCTCGCCCGGCGCGCCAAGACCTTCCGGCGCCATCCGGGTTGACGCCGCGCTCGCCGCGGCCCGCGTTTTGCCGATCATGTTAAAGCCCGAGCGTGCGCCGGCCCTCCTGGCGCAGGATGTAGATAAAGAACGGCCCGCCGCAAAGCGCCGTAATCGCGCCGACCGGAAGTTCCGCCGGCGCGATCGCGACCCGCGCGATCAGGTCCGCCGCCACCGTGAACGCCGCGCCCCCAAGCAGCGCCGCCGGCAGCAGCAGGCGATGGTCCGCGCCCAAAAGCGATCGCAGCAGATGCGGCACGATCAAGCCAACGAACGTGATGATGCCGCTGACCGAGAGCGCGGCGCCGATCATCAGCGAGGTAACGATAAACACCCTCCGGCGCAGCGCATCGACTTCGACGCCGAGTTGCGCCGCCTCCTCGTCGCCGAGGCTCAGCAGATTAAGATCGCGCGCCCGTTCCAGCAGGATCGCGAAACCGCCCGCGCCCAGCGCCGCGACCATCGCGACCTCGCGCCAGGTCGGCGCCGCGAAGCCGCCCATCAGCCAGAACAGGATACTGTGCGTTAAATAAAAATTGACCACGCTGTTGACCAGCATGATCGCGGCGCCCCAGAAGGCGTTGAAGATCACCCCGACCAGCAGCAGCGTCAGCGGATCAAGCCGGCCCTCCACCTGCGCCAGCCGATAGACCGCGAAAGTGGAGCACAGCGCCGCGCCGAAGGCGGCGGCGGGCACGATCGCGTCCACTCCGCCGACGCGCGAAAACAGCATCATCGCGAGCACCGCGCCGAAGGCGCCGCCGCCGGAAATTCCCAGGATTCCGCCCTCCGCCAGCGGATTCCGCACCAGCGCCTGGAGCGCCGCGCCGACCACCGCCAGCACCGCGCCAACCGCCGCGCCCATCAGCACCCGCGGCATCCGCACGCCGGCCAGAATCGCCCGATCCGGGCTTGTCGGATCGCGGATCGCCGCGATCAGACTGAGATGCACGCTGCCGAAGGCCAGCGCCGCCAGCGCCGTCGCGACCAGCGCCGCGGCCAATATCGCCAGCGTGCCGATCGCCCGTGCGCGCGTCAGATAGGCGTTCGCGCCGCCGCTGATATCGGGGTCAGGCGCCGGCGCGCCTGATTCGCCCGCGCGGCCGGCCGGCCGCTCCGGTTTCGGCGCGCCGCCGCTCAATCGCCCGCCTCCGCCCGCGCCGCGGCGGCGGGCCGGTCCGGATTCGGCGCGGTTCGCGGCGCATACCGGCGGAAGACCTCCGGATGGATACGCTCCGCGATCAGCGCCAGCGACGCGGCGACGCGCGGTCCCGGATGGAGCGTCGGGTCTTGCGGATAGCCGTAAATCCGGCCGTCGCGCACGGCGGGAATTTCCGGATAGCGTTCCCAGAAGCCCGCTTTGGCGCGCCCGTCCGTGTCCATCTGGCCGTCGAGAATCACCTGCGGATGCGCGGCGATAATGTATTCGAGACTGAGCCGCGGCCAGCTTTGCGCGGCGGCGGCGGCGATATTGCTCCCATGCGCCAGCGTAATCAATTCGTCCAGGTACGTGCCGCGTCCCACCGCGACCATCGGCTGATGCCCCACCACCATCAGCACGCGCCGGACGGGAACGCCACGCAACCTATCCTCGATCACGGCGAAGTGACGCTGCATTTGGATGAGCAGGGCGCGCGCCGCGGATTCCCGACCGACCCGTTGGCCGATCATCCGGATACTCGCGCGAATCTCCGTCAGCGAGTCCTCGTTGACCATCAGCACGCCGTAACCCAGCGCTCGCAGCGCCCGCGTCTCGCGCAAATCCGACGAACCGCCCAGGCCGATCACCAGCGTCGGCCGCAGGGATGCGATCGCCTCGAGGTTCGGCGTGAGAAAGGTTCCCACCCGCGGCAGCTTCGCCGCCCGCGGCGGATAGTCGCAGTACTGCGAGACGCCAACGACCTCCGGCCCCGCGCCAATTGCAAACAGCGTTTCGGTTATCGACGGCGCCAGCGCCACGATGCGCCTCGCAGGCGCCGTATCCGGCCGCCCGAACGGCGCCGCCGCGGCCCCGTTGTGGCATCCCGAGGCGCCGCCGGCCGCGGCCAGTATAATCGCTGTTATCGCCGCCCGCCGCGTCGCGCCGCCCAATCGATCCGCCCGCAATCCCACACGCCGAAACTATCCGATCGCGGCCCGCGGCTAAAGCGGCCGTCCGCGCGCCGAAGCCGATTTGCATCCCCGCGCCGGCTCGGTTAGCGTGCCATCCGCGAGGTGGCATCAGTGCGCAAAATCGCCGTATGCATCAAGCAGATTCCGCTGATCGAGGACGCCAATTTCGATCCCGTAACGCGCACCATCCGGCGTGACGGCGTCAACGTGATAAGCGCGTATGACCTGCGCGCCGTCGCCCAGGCGGTCGAGCTCAAAAATCGCCTCGGCGCCGCAACCTGCGTGGTCACGATGGGTCCGCCACAGGCGCGCGAAGCGCTGACCGACGCGCTCGGGATGGGCCTCGACCGCGCCGTCCATCTGCAGGACCGCGCCTTCGCCGGCGCCGACACGCTCGCGACCGCCCGCGCGCTCGCGCTCTGGCTCAAGCGCGAGGCCTTCGACCTGATCCTGATGGGCAAATATTCGCTCGACGCCGAGACCGGCCAGGTCGGTCCCGAAGTCGCCGAACTGCTTGGAATCGCGCAGATCACCGGCGTGCGCAAGCTGGAAATCGAGGGCGGCCTGATTCGCGCGGAACGCGAAAGCGACGAGGGCCACGATATCGTCGAGTGCCGGATGCCCGCGCTGCTGACCTGCGCGGAACGCCTGATCAATCCGCTAAAAATCGACGTGGCGACCCGTGAAGCGGCCCAATCCCGTCCGATCGAAACGCTCAGCGCGGCGGAGCTCGGCGCCGACCCCGGCCAGTTGGGTCTCAAAGGTTCGCCCACCTGGGTGCGGGAGGTGCGCGCGCAGCCGTCGCCCAAGGTCGCCTGCCGCATGATCGACGCGAGCGACCCCGAGCGCGCCGCCGAAGAAGTGATCGCCGCGCTGGAGGCCGCCGGCGCGCTCAAGCCGCGCGCCCGCCGCCGCCGTCCGATCGGCCCCGCGATACGCAATTCCGCGCGCGGCCGTGACCTGTGGGTCGCGGTTGAGCGGGACCTTGCCGGCGGCGTCACGCTCGGCAGTCTCGAACTGCTCTCGGCCGCCGATCGGCTGGCCGGTGAACTCGGCGGCGCGGTCTGCGCGGTCGGCGCGGATGAGACGCTCGCCCGCCATGCCGGATTGCTTGCCAGCTACGGCGCCGACCGGATAATCCTGCTCGAAGGCTCCAGTTTCGCCAATTATTCACCGGACGTTCTCGCGGACGCTTTCGCGCGGCTGGTCCATCAGCGGACGCCGTGGGGCCTGTTCCTCTGCGCGAGCGAACGCGGCCGTGATTGGGGCCCGCGTTTGGCCGCGCGGGCGGGTCTCGGGCTGACCGGAGACGCGATTGGGCTAGAACTCGACGCCGAGCATCGTTTGGTCGCGCTCAAGCCAGCTTTTGGCGGCAATATCATCGCGCCAATCCTCTCCAACACCTTCCCGCAGATGGCGACGGTGCGCCAGGGCGTGCTCGAACTGGCCGAGCCGAATCCCGCGCGCAGGGCCGACCTCGAATCCGTCAAATTTGAGCTTGGCCAGCCTTTGACCCGCCTGATTCACTCCGACTCCAATCTTGACCCATCGCTGACGCCGCTCGACGGCGCCGAAGTCGTCGTCGGTATCGGGATGGGCGTCGGCGGTCCGGAGGGGATCGAAGTCGTCAAAGGTTTCGCGCGGACGATCGGCGCCGCACTCTGCGCCACTCGCCGCGTGACGGATAAAGGATGGCTGCCGCGGCAGCTTCAGGTCGGACTGACCGGCAAGTCGATCGAACCGCGACTCTACTTTTCGGTCGGCATCCGCGGCGTCGCCAACCATACGGTGGGAATCAAGCGGGCGGAGACCGTGGTCGCAATCAATTCCGACCCCGAGGCGGTGGT
>DAHZDR010000003.1 GCA_027403435.1 Deltaproteobacteria bacterium | reverse complement strand
CGTCAGCACGATCATCACGAGCAGGCACAGATCGATCACCACGACCCGCCCGTGACGATCGGCGAGCGGTCCGCCGTACATCGCGGACGCGCCCGAGAGCAGCACCGCGAAGGCGAGGAAAAGTCCGAATTGCGGCAGCGTAAAATGCAGCGTCGAAAGCCATAGCGGCAACAGCGAGAAGCCAAATTCGTAGAACGAGACCACGGTCGCCAGCACCGTCAGCAACAGCATCCACCACCGGCGCATCCCGGTCGGATAGACGTCGAGCGTGCGATGGACGGCGAAATAGCCGCTCAATCCATGAGTTTCAGTGCGCTCCGCGTTTGCCATGAGAGACCGTCCCCTTGTCTCAGTTCCAGCAAAACTGTTCGCATCCGAATCCGTTCCCGGCGCGCGCGAATCCCGCGGGTCTTTCCCCTCAAGCCGCAAGATCTCATCCCACGCGCGCGCGCCCGCCGCGACTCAAGCGCGCCATCCGGCTATGAACCCTCACGCGGTGAAATGTCAAGCGCCGTGCTCACGGCGCGCCGAGCGGCGCGCCGTCCGGTCCGATATTGTCGTACGCGAGCCCGGCGAAACGACTCCCGTCGCGCGTCATCGCCGCCCATACCGCCGCAATCTCGAATCGTTCCGAACGGGCGGCCAGCTCATTCAGCAGCGTCGTGAAGATCTCACCGTCCGTCCGCCATCCCGGCGGCGTCTCCAGCGCCCGCTGGATCCGCTGCACGCGTCCCGCATGGTTGGTGAAGGTGCCGTCCTTCTCGGCGAAAGTGGTCGCCGGCAGCGTTATCGCGGCCCGCGCGAAGCGCGGCCTGAGCGCCAAATCCTGCACGATCAGCAGCTCGAGCTTGCCGATAATCGCGTCGATCCGCTCCGCCTGGGCCGTCTCGAGCAGGTCGCCGCCGCAGACGTAAAGTCCGCGAATCACGCCCGCCTCGCACGCCCGCAGCAGTTCCTCAAGCCCGTCGTCCGGACCGGCGACCAGACCCAGTTCGCGCACGCCGCGCGCGTTGGCCGCCTTTTCCGCCTTGATCAGGAAATTATCCTGCCGGCCGCGCGGCGTGGCCATCGCGACCCGCTCCACGCCGATCGCGCGCAGCAACTCGCCGAAACGAAAGTTTTCCTCGTTCGTCAGATGCGGCGACGCGATCGCGCCCAGCGCTTGCGCGCCGTGGCGTTTGACGAAATCGCCCAGCGCCGCGGCGGTCCGCGTCAGCGCGTCGTCCCAGGCGGCCTCCGCCGGACCGTCCGCGCCCGCCGCCAGCGGCGCGCGCAGCCGTCCCGGGTCGCCCACGAACTTGTAGTTGAGCCGGCCCGCGTCGCACATCCAGGTGTCGTTCACGTCGTCGTTGCGCCGCGGCGTCAGCCGCCAGATTTTGCCGCGCGCCGCCGAAATCATCATATTGCAGCCGTTCGAACACGACGGACAGACGCTCGCCGTGTCCTCCAGGAACCACACCCGCATCCGATGATGGAAATCCTTGGTTTCGAGCGCGCCCACCGGGCACACGTCGGCGACGTTCATCGAATAGTCATTGTCGAGCCGGCGATCGTAAATATCGAGCAGCGAATGGTCGCCGTGATTGAACACGAACAGCTCGCCGGTCTGGCTGATCTCGCGGCAGAACCGCACGCAGCGCCGGCACAGGATACAGCGCTCCTGATCGAGCAGGATGCGCTCGCCGATATCCATCCGCTTGCCCCGCTTGCGCCGCGGTTCGACCGTGCGCGCATAGCGGCTGCCGAAGCGCATCGCGAAATTCTGCAGCTGGCATTCGCCGGCCTTGTCGCAAATCGGACAGTCCAGCGGATGGTTCAGCAGCAGCAGTTCGAGCACGCCCTGGCGCGCCGCTGCGACTTCCGGGTCGGCGACATGCGCCACCATCCCGTCGCGCACCTGGGTATTGCAGGAGATCTGCAGCTTCGGCATGCCGTCGATTTTGACCTGGCACAGCCGGCAACTGCCGTCGATACTGAGCTTCGGATGATAGCAGTAATGGGGAATATCCAGCCCCGCGTCCAGCATCACCTGCAGCAGCGTCGCCCCTTCGGGCGCTTCGATAATTTGATTATCGACCGTGATTTTGACGGTCTTCGCCGGGTTACTCAACTTTGCGTCCGCTTCCGTGAAGGTTCAGGTCCGGCCACGGACGGCCGGGACGTTCCGTTTGCACGCGATGCTGCAATTTGATCAGCCCGTCGATCACCGCTTCGGGCCGCGGCGGACATCCGGGAATATACAGATGCACCGGAACGATCCGGTCGATGCCCTGCAGCACCGCGTAGTTGTCATACGGACCGCCCGAACTGGTGCAGGCGCCGAACGACACCACCCATTTCGGCTCCGCCATCTGTTCGTACACGCGGCGCAGAATCGGCGCCTGGCGCTGCGTGATCGTGCCGACCACGAACAGTAAATCCGCCTGGCGCGGAGTGAAGCGCGGCAGCGCGGCCCCGAACCGATCGATGTCGTAACGCGGACCCGCCACCGAAAAATATTCCATCCCGCAGCACGCGGTCACGAACGGGTAGGAGAAAAACGAATATTTCCGCGCCCAGTTGATCGCGTCTTGCAGACGCGACGTGACGAAGCTTTCCGGAAACGCGCCGCCCTCATGCACGGGACCGTTATGCGCGCCCGAACCGCTGACCAAAAAATTCTCGAGTCGTCGAGGCATCAAGCCACACTCCCGCTTAATCGCGCGCGCCGACGGCGAGGCCGCGAAGCCGTTTCGCGCCAGGCGCGCCGCTAAGTCTCTTACTGATCGTTCCCCGAAACAAGCCTTGAGGGCAAGCGCCACGAAAGCCCGGGCGCGCCGTGGCTCAGCCGCCGGCCGATTCGAGATCGGCGGCGTGGGCCGTGACAAACTCCTTGAAGCGGCGTTTGAGCCGGCTTTCAATCTGGCGCACGCGTTCGCGGCTCAGGCCGAATTCGCCGCCCATCTCCTGTAGCGTTGACGGCTCCTCGGCCAGCAGGCGGCGGCGGAAAATCTCGAGTTCCTTGCCCTCCAGCGTGCGCGCGAATTCCTCGACCTGGGCCTTGGCGAAATTGCGCCATTCATCGCGCGCCGCGCGCTCTTCCGGATTCGGCGCCGCGTCGGCCAGCGAGTCGAGCAGGCTCGAATCGTCGTCCGGTCCGGCCGGCTGATCCAGCGAGACCTCGCTCTGCGCCATCCGCTCCTGCATCTCGCGCACTTCGTGCTCTTTCACGCCCATCCGCTGCGCCAGCAGCTTCGGCGCGGCCGCGAAGCCCTCGGCTTCCAGCCGCTCGCTTTCCTTGCGCAAATTGAAAAAAAGCTTGCGCTGCGCCTGCGTGGTGCCAACTTTCACCAACCGCCAGTTATTGATCAGATAGCGGTAGATATAGGCGCGCACCCACCAGACCGCATAGGAGGGAAACCGGATTCCGACGTCAACATTGAAGTGCTTGACCGCCTCCATCAGGCCGACGTTGCCCTCCTGGATCAGGTCGAGCAGATTGCGCGTCGCCCGCGTGAATTCGTTGGCGATCTTCACCACCAGACGCAGATTCGCCGTGACCAGCCGGTAGGCGTCCTTGGGATCGCCGAATTTCGCGTAGCGCCGCGCGATTGCGAGCTCTTCTTCGCGCGTCAGCAACGGAAAACGCCGGATTTCGGCAAGATAGCGGCTCAGCGGATCGAACGGCACCAATCCGCCGCCGTCGTCGGCCGCCAGGTTCCGCTCGATAAACTCCGGCGTTTCGAGAGCGCTTTCGTCCCGCTCTGCGACGTCCAGCACTTCCGCTTCGGCCTCGATCGGTTCGTCTTTGTCCAGCGTCAGCGGGTCGCGCCGGCCGCGATCGCTGGCCGCCGCGGCCCGAGCGCGCGGCTTGCGGGCTTTGCGCGTCATTCCGTTGACTCCGATCGCGCCGTCCTCATGGACGCAAGCATCCTCCAACGACCGCGCCCTGGCATGCCACCCGCCTCGCGCCGATGAACGTCGAGCGTTGCGCCATGCAGGCGGCGCGCTTTTAGCTTCCGGCGCCGCGGCCGGTTCAACTCTCCGATTCGATAATCGTGACTTTTTTCGCCGCGATTTCGCGCAGCGCCGTCACCACGTCCTTGTTGCCGGACTCGACCAGCGGCCGTGCGCCCTTGAGCAACTGTTTGGCGCGGCGCGCGGCGGCCAGCACCAATTCAAAACGATTGGGAATGTTCTCGAGGCAATCTTCCACAGTTATTCGCGCCATTATATGTCGATTTTCCGGCCATCCGCCGGCCAAGTCAACGAATCGCGCCAAGCGGCGGCCGCGGCCGCCGTCGGCCGCGGATTTGTTTCGCGTCGCAGCGATGCCACAATTGGCGCTCCGTGTCCGCGCAATTCCAGCAAAACCGCGCGCCCCTGACGCTGCGCGCCGGCGCCGGTTTCGCCGCCGGCGCAATCCTGAACCTGACTATCGGCGCGGCCGGCGCGCAATTGCTCTTCGCCCACGGCTTCGCCCAAGGCTGGTACGCCATGCTTGGCGCCGCCGCCGGCGCAATCGAAGGAGCGGTCGGCGGTTTAGCCTTGGATGGCGCCGGGGCGGCGCTTGCGTTTGGCTTCGCTTTCGCGCTGGTCCCAATGCTTTACAGTGCTTTGGCGGGATTTATCTTTGCATGCGGCGCGGCCGTCGCTCCGCATCATCCAGAAGCCGCCGAATTCGTCCGTGGCGCCGCCGGAGGCGCGCTTACGCTCGGGACCGTCGGCGCGCTCGCGGCGGCGCTAATTTCGCGCGGCCTGCGATCCACCTCGGACGGCTTCTGGACCTTCGGTCTGGGCGGCGCGCTGCGCGGCGCCATTGCGTCCAGTCTGGTCAGATCGATCATGCGTGGCGCGACGGCGCTCGGCGGTCTGGGCGCCACGATCGTCGGAATTGGCGGACCAGCCCTTGCGACCTTTGTCGCGGGCGCGCTCTTTGCCCGGAACTATCCGCAACGTAAATAGCCAAGCATGACCGCGTTCTGGCCGAAATAGCCAATAATCGCCGCTCAGGTCTCGACCGGCAGGCCCGCCTTGCTCCATTCGGCGTACGAGCCGTCAAACAGGCGCACATTGCAGCCAAGCTCCTTGAGCGCAAGGTAGCCCAGCGCCGCGCGGGGCCCGCTGCGGCAATAAGCGATCGCCGGTTCGCCCGGCCGGACGCCGGCGTCGGCGAAAATCCGCTCGAGCCGCGCCCGCTCGCGCAGCAGCTTGGCCGGCGGATCGGCCAGATCGCGCCAGACCACGTTGACCGCGCCACGCAGATGGCCCGGCGGGTCGTCGCCCATGGTCTTTTCGCCCGAAAACTCTTCGCGGCCGCGAAAATCGACGAGACGCACGCCGCGCGCCGCGCGCACCTGGTCGAGCGTCGCGCGGACCGCCGGGTTGGCGCGGACGCCGAACCGGGCCGCCACGGCGCCAACTGGCCGATAGGCGACTGCGCGGCCAGCCGCCTGCCAATGCTCGTAAAAGCAGTCCATCACGAAGGTCCCGGGATGCCCCAGGTATTCGAGAATCCACGCCAGCATCGCGGCGTTCTGCCCCTCCGGCGAGTCGTAAAGAATCGGCGCGGGTCCGTCGCCAAGGCCCGCGGCGCCGATAAATTCCGCCAGGCCGGACGGGTCCAGCAGCCGCCCGTCGGCGCCAAACGTCTTATAAACAGGCAGGTTAAGCGCGCCCGGCAGATGGCCCGACAGGTATTTCATCGGCCGACGCGGGTCGATGATGCGAAACTCGGGCGAATCGAGCCGCTCCGCGACCCAATCCGCCGTCACTAAATTCGCCATCGCCGCGCCTAGACCTTTTCGAATTCCGCGATTATTTTGGTCGGCCGCGCGACCGTCTGGGTCACCGGCGAGCCGTCGATCGCGGCCTGCCAGATTTCGCGCAGGACCTTTTCGTCGGCGTCGGCCCGCACGAAGCATTTGGCGGTGACGGAGGGATAGGCGGGATTGCCAGCGGGCGCATGGCCGGCCCATTTGAGGATATTCTCAAAATTGCCCTCGAGCGCAATTTCGAGGTCGTGAATCTTGACGCCGCGGCGGGTCG
>DAHZDR010000521.1 GCA_027403435.1 Deltaproteobacteria bacterium | reverse complement strand
CGCCAACCCGGAGCGTCACGCCGCAACGGTCGAAGTAATCGAGCAGCGGAATTGAGAATTTGCGCGAAGCGCCCAGCAAATCGCGGAAGACGGCGGCGGTAATCGCGCCGTCGGCCTGGATTCGCGCGACCATCAGGGCGCGCGCCTCGTCGAGCGCCGCGCGCGCGAAATACAGCTCCGCCGCGACCTTCACCACCCGCCCCTCGCGTTCCATCGCGGCGAGCACCGCGCGCAAGCGCGCGAGGTCGGCGCCCTCCGCCCCGAGCGCCGCCGCAAGCTGCGCGAGGTCGGGCGGCTGGAAGCGCGCTTCGGCGAGCGCCTGTGCGATCCGCTCGCCGAGCCGCCCGGCGTCGCCGCCCAATTGCACGCGATGCGCCGTCAGGCGCAGCACGCTGTCCTCGCGCGCGATTCCGCTCTCGCGGCATAGCCGCTCGAGTAGCGCGCGAAAGGCGCGCGGCGCGATTGCATACGGCATCCGCTCGCGCAGCGCCTCCATCTCCATCCCCGGCGCGAGCGGATTGGCGCGGTGATATTCGGCGAGCGCGGCGGCGGCGAAACGTTTGAGCTCGTCCCAGCGCGCCGCCGTGGTAAAGCCCTCCTCGTCGCCCAGCGTCAGGCGAACGAAGCGGCGATCGGCGAGCGCCGCGCGAATTTCCGCTTCGGGCAAGTTGAACAGCAGGGCGAGCCGCGCGGGCGTGACCGCCAGCTCTTCCCGCAATTCGAGCATCGCCGCCGCCGCGTCCGGGCCGAAGCCGCCCGCGAGCGCGGCGAGCTTGCGCAGGTAGGCTTCCAGCGGCCGGCGCGCGCGCCGGCCCAGCGGATTGAGCACGACGCCGCCGCCGATCGTGCGGACGTTGGTTTCGTCGCGCAGCACAAAGCGGTCGCCGGCCAGCGCGACCATCGGATGGTCGAGCACGAGCTGCGCGAAAGCGGCTTGCTTCGGCGCGATTTCGCCGGGTTCCTCGAGCACGATAACGCGGGCGGGCGTTTCCGCCGCGCCCAGGTAAAAGCGCGCGCGCTGCTGATTGCGCAGCGGGCGTTTCGCCGCCGGCCGGATTTCGACGCGCGCGTCGAGGCGCGTGGTGGTGAAATCGAGCCGCTCGTCGGCGATCACGTCGCCGCGCGTCAGTTCGATTCGTTCGACGCCGGCGAGATTGAGCGCGACGCGCTGGCAGACGCCCGCCCGTTCGACCGCTTCGCCGTGCACCTGGATGCCGCGCACCCGCGCCTCGGCGTTGGCCGGCAGCACGCGCATCCGCTGGCCAACCCGCGCCTCGGCGCCCATCGCGGCGCCGGTCACCACCGTGCCGTGACCCTTGATCACGAAGGCGCGATCGACCGGCAGGCGGAACAGGCCGGTCGGGCGGCGCGCGGCGAAGCCGTCGAGCATCCGGACGATCTCGGCGCGCAACGCCTCGATGCCCGCGCCCGTCAGCGATGACACTTCGAGAATCGGCGCGTCGGCGAGGGTCGTGCCTTCGGCGAGCAGCCCGATTTCCTCGCGCACCTCGTCGAGCCGCTGGCGATCGGCGAGATCGGACTTGGTGATCACGAAAATGCCGCGGCCGACGCCGAGCAGATGGAGGATGTCGAGATGCTCCTCCGACTGCGGCATCACGCCGTCGTCCGCCGCGACCGTGAACAGGGCGAGATCGATGCCGTGGGCGCCGGCCAGCATGTTGCGGATAAAGCGCTCATGGCCGGGAACGTCGATTACGCCGGCGAGCGCGCCGCCGGGCAGCGCGAACCAGGCGAAGCCGAGATCGATCGAGATGCCGCGTTCGCGCTCCTCTTTGAGGCGATCGGTCTCCTGCCCGGTGAGCGCGCGCACCAGCGCGGTTTTGCCGTGATCGATATGGCCGGCGGCGCCGATAATCGCGTGGGCGACCCGTGAAGCCATCGCGAACCCCAGCCGCTCCGCCGTCCGGAATCCGGACCGGCTAGCGCGTCTGCTTCAGGTACATTTCGAGATCGAAATAGTCGCGCCAGGCCTTGATTTTGCCGTGGCCGTCGAGCTCGAACACGCCCATTACGGGAATCGCGATATGCTTGCCGTTGGCGGCGAAGGAATCGACCCGCTCGTTCATTACGACGTTGCCGTGGGCGGCGCTGTGCAGGATTTTGAATTCGATCGACTTGACGCCCTTGAGCAAGCCCTCGATCGTTTTGCGGATGGCGTCCTTGCCGATGGCCGGCTTCATCGGGATGTTGTGATAGACGGCGTCGTCGGTGAAAAAGCCCATGACCGCGCCGAGATCGAGGCGCGCCCAGGCGTTGCAGAATTCGCTGACGACGGTTTCAGGATTCGACTGCATAACGATTGGCCTCCGCGAATTTTTTTCTTGCGGGACTGCCGCGCCCGATCAATCCTGATCGAGGTAGAAGCGGTCCTTGTCCTTGTTATAGCCGAAAAGTTCGGCGTAGCGGCCCCAGTTGACGATGGTCGAAAACATTTTTTCCGGAGTTTCGTTCGGCAACAGCATCGCCAGATGTTCGAGCACGACCTCTTTGGTCAGCGCGCGATCCTCCTGGCCGCGCAGCAGGCGGATCAGATAGGCGAACAGGCTCAGCGCCTTGAGCCGTTCGCGGACGATCAACTTGCGCTGGTTGATCTCGCTTTCGATCAGCTGCTTGCCGAGCGGCTCCAGCACCACGTCGCCGTCGGGCGTCGAGACGAAGCCGAGAATCTCCGCGGTCTTCATCACCTTGAGCAGATCGCCGAACTTGAAATTGAGTTCGCGCGCGATTTTGTAGCCGTCGTCGCGCCCGCCGCGATCGTCGAGGGTTTCGAGCAGGCCGAACACCCAGGTGAGCTGGCAATCGGGAATCGGGTTAATCGCCGAGTGGCTCATCAGGCGCGCTCCTCGATCAGCGAAAACACCTGGTCGGTAAGCGCGTTGAAGGCTTCCTTGCGACGGTCGCGCGGGCGCGGCAAATCGACCTTGAGATCGGCGAGGATGCGGCCCGGCCCGGAAGAGACGACGAGGATGCGGTCGGCCAGTTCGACCGCTTCTTCGATAATGTGCGTCACGATGATGATGTTATGCACTGGCAGATCGGCGGACCGCCAGATGTCGAGCAGTTCCTCGCGCAGCGTAATCGCGGTCAGCGCGTCGAGCGCGGAGAACGGCTCGTCCATCAGCAGCAGGCGCGGCTCGACCGCCAGCGCTCGGGCGAGGCCGACGCGCTGCTTCATGCCGCCGGAAAGCTCGCGCGGATAGGCTTCCTCGAAGCCGTCGAGGCCGACTTTGTCGATATAGACGCCGGCGCGTTTTTCGCGTTCGGCCGGCGCCACGCCGCGCGCCTCGAGGCCGAGTTCGACGTTGGCCTTGACCGTCAGCCACGGCATCAGCGCGAACGACTGGAAGACCATCGCGCATTCGAGGTTGATCGCGTCGATTTGCCGGCCGCGATAGAGCACTTGTCCCGCGGTTGGCGGCATCAGGCCGTTGATGATGCGCAGCATGGTCGATTTGCCGCATCCGGAGGGGCCGACGACGGCGACGAATTCGCCCTCTTCGACCGAAAAGGAGAAATTTTCGAGAACGCGCAGGGTTCCCGCGGCGTGCGGGAAACTTTTCGAGACGCTCCTGAGCTCCAGCAGGGCCATGGGTCGGACAGGTCCGGATCACGCATCGCAGGCGCCATCCCCTCAGTATTCAATTCGATAACGGTCGGCGGCGAGGTCATACAGGCGACGCCACACGACCCGGTTCAACACTATCACGACCAGCACCATCGACAGCAGGCTCAGCAGGATCATCAGGGAGTTGTTGGTCCGATAAGTGGCGTCGTCGAGCAGCGCGCCGAGGCCGAAAACCTGGTAGGTGCGATCGCGATAGACGAAATATTCCGAAAGGATCAGCGCGTTCCATCCGCCGCCCCAGGCCGTGATACTGCCGGTGATCAGCGAGGGCAGCACCGCCGGCAGCGTCAGCTTCCGCCAGGTCGCCGCGCGGCTCAGGCCAAAGGAGCGCGCGGCCTCCTTGAGATCGGCGGGAATCTGGCTCACGCCCGCCAGCAGATTGAACAGCAGATACCATTGCATCCCGGTGATGATCAGCAGAATTGACGCCAGGTTCATGCCGCCAGTGAGCTTAATCACGAACAGCACGATCAGCGGAAACAGCGCCGTCGCCGGCATCGAGCCGACGATTTCGGCGATTGGCGCCAGCCGTCGCGCGAAACGCGGACTTTCGCTCGCGGCGATCGCGCAGGGCACGGTCCAGGCGAGCGAAATCGCGTAGGCGAGAGTGATGCGTCCGAGCGAAGCCAGCGTCGCCAGCGGAATCCGCCGCACTTCAGCCGGCCACGGACGCATCATGGTGCGCACGAGCGCGGCCAGTCCTTCGATCGCGCCCCACGCGATCAGGGCGAAGAACGCGGCCTGCATCGTGATTCGGCACCAGCGGCCGGCGCGGCGCAAGGCGGGATGCTCGGCGGGATTGAACGGCCGCGTCGAAGCGAAGGCCCGGCGTATCGCGCGCCCTAGCGGCCGCGTCGCGGTATGCATCAGGCGCAGCACCGTCGGCCCGATCGCGCCCATCGCGTCGAGCATCCCGAGCGACCGGATCGGCTCGCTCGAGGCGGCGAATTCATAGCGAAAGCGTTCGGCCCAAAGCGACAGCGGCTGCCAGACGATCCCGTCCATCAGGATGATAATCGCGAGCAACGTCAGCAGACCGGCGATAATCTCGCCGGTGCGGCCCTTGTCCGCCGCGGCCATCAGATAGCTGCCGAGGCCTGGCAACTGATAGTGGGCGGGGCCGGCGGTGATAATTTCGCAGGCGATGATGTAATACCAGCCGGTGACCCACGACAGAATCGAATTGTAAACCAGTTTCGGCACGCAGGCGGGCAGCAGCAGGCGCTTCAGCTTGAGCCAGCCGCTGGCCCCGAAGACTTCCAGCGCCTCGACCGAATCGTTCGGCAGCGTGCGCACCGACTCGTACACGCCGAGCGCCATGTTCCACGCCTGACTGGTGAAAATCAGGAAGACGGCCGCCATCTCGACGCCGAAGCGGCTGCCGTGCGCCATCGCGACGAAAAAATAGATCGCGGCGGGGAAAAAACCCACCACCGGCACCGACTGCGCGATATCGATCGCCGGTATCAGCACCCGCTCATAAGCCCGGCTGGTTCCGGCCAATAATCCATAGACGATCGCGAAAACCAGCGAAAAAGCGTACGCCACCAGCATCCGCATGAACGAGCAGGCGGCGTAATAGGGCAGATTGCGCACCGACACCTGCAAGCGCGGCGCGTGCAGCTTGACCTCGTGCCGCGCGTAGGCGAAAAACAGCGCGATGAACACGGCGATCAACAGGAACGCGAAAATCCCGTTGGTGAGCCGCCGTGCCGTGATCGTATCCGTCGCCATCGCCGCCAATCCGAATTGTCCAGCATAGCCGCATCGCCGCGCCGCTCAAGCCGCGCGGCGGGAATTCCGGGCTTCAGCGGGCGCAAATTTCCAGTTAACGCGGGATTCACCGCGGCCGGACGGGCGCCGCGGCGCGGGCGCCGAGGGCCATACGGTTGACAATGGGTTGCGCGGCAAATAGCCGTTTCCAACGTGGCCATCGCGGAATCGAAAGAACCTGGGAGCGAATGGCGGCTGGGTTTCGAACCGGGCGAAACCGCGCCCGCTCCGCCCGCCGCGCCGCACGCGGAGCGCCCGCGCGATCGCGGACGGGAACGGCTCGAACGGCCGCTCCAGGTCCTCACCGTCGAGCATCTTGGATGGGCGCTGATTGCGCTTTATGCGCTCGGCTCGCGCCTGATCGGGCTGGGCGCCGCGCCGCTTGCGGCCAGCGAGGCGCGCCACGCGGTCGCCGCCTTCAATCTGGCGGGTATCGGCGCGCGCGTGCCGCTGGCGAATTATCCGGGCAACGGCGGATGGATCGACGCGCTCACCGCCGGCTTGTTTAATGTCACCGGCGCCGGCGATTGCGCCGCGCGCAGCGTCTGCGCACTGGCGGGGCTGCTGCTGATCGCGATGGCCTTCGAGATGCGCCATTACGTCGGGCGGGCGGGCGCGCTTGCGCTCGCGGCCATGCTGGCGATTTCGCCCGCGATCACCTGGTATTCGCGGACGGACGCGCCCGCTCTGGCGGGCGCCGCGATGGCCCTGGTCACGATCAATCTGTTCATGGCGCTGCGGGCGAAACCCACCCGGCGGCGCGCCGCGATGCTCGGCATCGCCGGCGGGCTGATGGCCGCGGCGGACGCAAGCGGACTCGCGACCGGCGTCATCTTCATCGCCGCGATGCTCCCGCTGGGCCTCTGGAACGCCGCGACCGGCCGCGACCTGAAGCTCAGAATACAGGTCTGGATGGACCGCTACGGCGCCCATCTGGCGACCGTGATCGTCGCGGCGCCGATCGCTTGGGCGGGGTCGCGATTGGCGCTCGAAGACGGCCTGCGGCCCGACCGTCTGGCCGCCGCCGTATCCGGCCTGGTCGCCGGAGCGGGCGCGCCGGGCTTCCACGCCGGAATCGCGTATTACCTGCCGACTGCGGGCCTCTACGAATTTTT
>DAHZDR010000198.1 GCA_027403435.1 Deltaproteobacteria bacterium | reverse complement strand
CGTTGTGGTTTCCGCCGGCATTATGCTACCAGCCTGAATGGAGGCCGCGGCCGCCGGGCGGCGGCCAAAATTTCGTGCGCTTTGGGGATATAAGGATGCCGCGAACGAGCGTGTGGATGCGTCGGGAAATGTCGTTGTTGACGGCGGCCTTGCTGATCGGCGTGGCCGGCTGCGCGCGGCGCGCGGCGCCCGGCGGTCCAGTTCAGTTGCTATTCGCGACCCTGACGGACGCGCACGCGGTGGCGATTTTCCGCGCCGACGCTTCGGGCGACGCCCGGCCGCTCGCCACGATTCACGAGGCGCCGTCCGATCTGCCGGTGGACGCCAGCGTCGACCTGCACGGCGAAGTGTTCATCGCCAACGCGAACGGCACAATCAAAATTTACGACGGCCGCAATTACCATTATGAGCGAACGCGCGAGATTGGCGGACCGCATACCGGGATGGCGCATCTCACCGGGATGGCGGTGGACGTTGCCGGAGATATTTTTGTGGCCGATCAGGGCGCGCGGCCGGGCCAGGCGCATATCGCGTGGTTCGCCGCGTCCCTCAACGGCAATATCATGCCCGCGCGCCAGATTATGGGGCCGCACACCGGACTGACCGCGCCCGGCGGCATCGCCATCGACAAGGCCGGCGAAACCTTCGTGGTCGATCGCGCGGGCAATCGGGTGTTGATCTTCGCCGCGGACGCCGCGGGCGACGCCGCCCCGATCGCCATGATTACGGACGGGCTGAATCAGCCGCGGCGGGTGTTCGTTGACGACGACCTCAATGTGTATGTCACCAATCGGCGCGACGACAGCGTCGCGGTGTTCGTCGCGGACGGTCCGCTGCGCTGGTCGCTGAACGCCCGGATCACCAGTCCCGCGATGCGGCGTCCGGACGGCGTCACGGCCGACAGCGCCGGCCGAATCGCGGTGGCGGCGCCGAACGCGGTGCTGTTCTTCGCGGCGAACGCCAATGGTTCAAGCGCGCCGAAACGGTCGTTGCAGGGACCGTACGCGATGAATCCAACGGCGCTGCTGATTCGTTGAACGCCGCGCGGGGCTTCGGCCGGCGGCGCGTTGCGTGTTAGGATGATTTTGCCGGGCGCGGGGGCAACCACGGCCAAAGGCGGATCCGCCGATGAAATTCGTCAAAGCACCGAAACTTCGGATCGCGGCGCGCCTGTTGCTGCTGGCGACGCTGATCGGCGGCGGCGCGATCGTGGACGGAGCGGCCGCGCGCTACTACTTCTATTCCAACTGGATCAGGCTGCAGACCGCGGCGGACGCGGCGGCGGTCGCGGGCGCCAACTATCTGCCGGCGAATCCGGCGCGCGCGCTCGCCGTCGCGCGCGAATACGCCGAACTCAACGGCGTGCGCGCCAGCGAAATCGTGGCGGAGCGGGTTTCGCGCAACGATCGCGAAATCAGCCTGCGCGTGACGCGGACCGTCCCGTTCTATCTGGCCGGCGCGCCCACCCGCGCAATCAACGCGCGGGCGAGCGCCACGCTTCAGCCACAGGCGCCCGGGCATTCAGGCGCCCAGGCCTGAACCCCGGCCGAACGCGGCGCGCGCGGCCGGCCGATTTGCGGCGCGATCGGCTGAAAATAAAAATGCGCGGGGCGGCCGTTCCGGATCCGGAAGACCGCCCCGCAGCGCCGGGAGAATAGCGTCGCGCGCGACCCTTACTTCAGGTTGCGCACCTTCATGTTGGCTTCGCGCCCCAGCGACTTTTGCATCCAGGCCTGGAGCTTGGGCGTCGCCGAGAAATCGAACTTGACGTAATTGGCGAAAGACAACACCGCGGCGACGTTGAGGTCGGCGATCGTGAAGGCGGACCCCAGCAGGTTGTCATGCTTGCCAAGCGCGCTGTCGAGCACGCCGAGCGGCGCCTTGAGCGCCTCGGTGGCGTCCTTGACCGCCTGATCGCTGCGCTGTTCGGCGGGCAGGAAGAGCTTATGCCGCAACAACGTCATCAGATGCGGTTCGAGCTCGGTCATCGCGACAAAGCTCCACTGGTAAACGCGCCCGTGATCTTCCACCGAGGCCGGCCAGAGAGCATTTTTGCCGTATTTTTCCGCGAGATAGAGATTGATCGCGAGCGATTCGCAGATGAAAACGCCATTGTCCTCAAGCACCGGGATATGGCCGTTCGGATTGCGCTTGAGATGTTCGGCGCTCTTGGCGTCGGTAACCGCGACCGGTTCGTGTTCGTACTTGACGCCGAGTTCTTCGAGCGCCCACAGACAACGGGCGGCGCGCGACTTGGAAGTGCCATACAATTTGACCATCGGACAATCCTCCGCGAAAGAGCAGTTTAACTTGGGCAGGTTAGCGCGTTCGCGGGCGGCGTTTCAAACCGCGCGCGAATCAGCGCGCGCGCCGGGGCGCGCGCGACGCTTCCCGATCGCGCGGCGCGGCGGCGTCCGCCGGGGGCGCGGCGCCGTCTTCGCGGGGGATCGCGGCCTCGGCCTGGCGCC
>DAHZDR010000470.1 GCA_027403435.1 Deltaproteobacteria bacterium | reverse complement strand
GCCGTCGCCGAGCACGGCGACTCCGGGCCGGGACGCCGCCAGATATGGCGCCGCCCGCACGCTCAGTTGAATCGTCTGCCCGGCCTGAAAGGTCGCGCCCGCGGCGGGCGCGACGATTTCGATCGCCGGCCGCGGCTCGATCGCCGCGGCGCGCCCGGCGCCAATCACTATCGCGATCGCGGCGGCGAACGCCGCGCCGATTACGCTTCGGCCGAATTTTTTCCGCGCCGCCATCCGCGCGCCGCTCCGCGTCATCGCAGCACCGTCCATACCGCGTCGGTCAGCGGCGTGTTGAGCAGGCTGATTACCTCGGTGGGATTTTCGGTCACGCTGTCGAGCGCGTCCGGCGCGCCGAAGCCGAGCGTCTCCGCGCCGCCGCTATGGACCGCGGCGGCGGGCGTTGTCGCGGGCGAGCCATTGTTGACCTGGCTCGTGTAGGGAACGATCGCGTCGCTCTTGGCGCTTAGCAGTTTCGGCCAATTTTGCGGCGTCAGGTCCTTCGCCAGCGGATCGGAGGAGCACCAATAGGTCAGAAAGTCTTCGGTCGTGGTGGGATTCGTCGTCAGATCGTTGAGCTGCGTTTGACTCATCACGCCCGCGATATAGGCGGTTGGGATTTGCGGCGTGAAAATCGGGATCGTCGATCCGGCCTGAAACGCGGCGAGCGCCGCGCTCAGCGTGCTGCCGTCGCCGGCGCCCGACAAATCGCCCATCGCGCCCGAAATCGTGAGATTGAGTTCGTAAACCGTGACGGATTGGAATGAATAAAGATCGTCCAGCGCCAATGCGCCGCGCACGCATTCGTTGTCGTTGAGCAAAAGCTGAATCGCCAGCGGCGAGCCCAGATGGGGGGTATCGACCGTAATCAGCTTGTGCACGTTGCCCTGGCCGAAGGTCGTGGCGCTGGCGAAGCTCTCCAGCAGCGGCATCGTGCGCGTCACGTCGCCGCCCATGCTATGGCCCACGACGTCGGCCTGCACGGCGGCGACCGCGATTGCGGCGGGGTTCGATCCGGTCTTGAACGACGCGATAAAGCTGTCGATCTGTTGCGCGACCTGGCCGGCGTTGTACACGAAGCCGAGCGAATTGGCCTTCGCCCCGCCGACGATATCGTAGGCGGGCGTGGTGCTCGCCAGCGATCCGCCGATAGCGAACGAATAATCCGCCGTGCGGACGGCGAAGCGCGGATCGCTCCCCGCCGCGCTGTACAGCGGAGCGAAGTTGTTCCAGTCCGACGGCGCGCCCCACAAGCCATGCACCAGCGCGACCGGCGGCCGGACGATCGCGACCGCCGCCAGGCCGTTGTTGGCGGCGTTCGACGCGGCCCATTGAATAGTTACCGCGCGCTGCGTGAGGGTATCGTCGCCGCCGCCGGCGCGCGCGAAATCGAGCGGCGCGCGATAGATCACGAACGCCATCGGGCCGGCCGCGGTCGTCACGGAAGCGACGGTCACGGCGCTCTGGTCGATCGGCGCGGCGCCAATCGCACCCAGCGCGCCGTCGTCGTCGATCGACGTGCTGGGATGATTCTGATCGTTGAACACGCTGAAGGTGAAGTTTTCGCCGGCCGCCGCCGCGTTCACCCTGAGCA
>DAHZDR010000464.1 GCA_027403435.1 Deltaproteobacteria bacterium | reverse complement strand
GAACACGATTTCGATCTCCGGCTACCATATCCGGGAGGCCGGTTCGACCGCCGCGCAGGAGCTCGCGTTCACCATCGCCGACGGCATCGCCTACGTCGAGGCGGCGCTGAAGGCCGGACTCAAGGTGGACGATTTCGCGAGCCGGCTTTCGTTCTTCTTCAACGTCCATAACAACTTTTTCGAAGAGATCGCGAAGTATCGCGCGGCGCGCCGGATGTGGGCGCGGATTATGAAAGAACGCTTCGGCGCGCGGGACGAGCGTTCCATGATGATGCGGTTTCATGCGCAAACCGCGGGCTCGACCTTGACCGCGCAGCAGGTCGAAAACAACGTCGTGCGGGTGACGTTGCAGGCGTTGGCCGCCGTGCTGGGCGGAGCGCAATCGCTCCATACGAACTCGAAGGACGAGGCGCTGGCGCTGCCGACGGAAAATTCAGCGCTGCTGGCGCTGCGCACGCAGCAGGTGATCGCGAACGAGTCGGACGTGACGGACACAATCGATCCGCTGGGCGGCTCCTACTATATTGAGACGCTGACCGCGGAGCTGGAGAAAAAGGCGCTCGAATATCTCAACACGATCGACGACCTCGGCGGCGCCGTCGCGGGAATCGAGCGCGGCTTTCAACAGCGCGAAATTCATAACGCCGCGTTCATCTACCAGCGCGAAATCGAGACCAAATCGCGGATTATCGTGGGCGTCAACGAATTCACCACCGGCGACGCGCCGCCGGGCGACATCTTGAAGGTTAATCCGGCGATCGAGGAGCGGCAGCGGGCGCGGATCGAGCGGGTGCGGGCGGAGCGATCGCAGACCGCGGCGGCGGCCGCGCTCGAAAGAGTCGAGCGGACGGCGCGCGACGGCGGCAATCTGATGCCGCCGATTATCGACGCGGTGCGCGCCTATGCGACCCTCGGCGAAATCGCGGACGCGATGCGGGTGGTATTCGGCGAATATCGGCCGAGCAACGAGGTTTAACGCTAATTTAACCTGACGGACGGATTTCAGCGGTCGATGGCCTTTCCTTGCCCGCCGCCGGCAGGATAATGAATGCGCATCGCGGCGCTGGCGCATGGCCATGCGCGCAGGGAGATACGAAATAGATGGGTCCGTTTCCCAAAGGGGTGTTTCTGACCAAGGGCGTCGGCAGGCATCGCGAGAAGCTCACTTCATTTGAGCTGTCGTTGCGTTCCGCGCAGATTGCGGAATTCAACCTGGTGCGCGTGAAATCGATTTTTCCGCCCAACTGCAAGCTGATTACGCCGCAGGAAGGGCTGCGCTATCTGACGCCTGGCCAGATTGTGTTCGCCGTGATGAGCGACAACGCGACCGACGAACCGCATCGGCTATGCGCGGCGTCGGTGGGCGTGGCGATTCCGGCCGATCCGCGCCACTACGGCTACCTGTCGGAGCATCACAGCTTCGGCGAGACCGAACAGAAAGCGGGCGACTACGCCGAGGATTTGGCCGCAATGATGCTGGCGACGATCCTGGGCGTCGATTTCGATCCCAACGGCAGCTACGACGAGCGCAAGGATATCTGGCGCGTTTCGGACAAAATTGTTTCGACCCGCAACGTCACGCAATCGGCGATCGGCGATCGCGACGGACTGTGGACCTCGGTGGTCGCGGCGGCGGTGTTCGTCGATTTGCCCAACGGCAAATAAAAGCGGTCGCGGCGGCGAATTGCGTGGATGCGGATTCGGGCTTAGGCTCGGACTATGACAATCGAAATTCTGTACTGCGTCCCTTGAGGGTACAAACCCCGCGCGGCCAGTCTGGCCGCGAGCATCGGCCAGCGCTTCGGCGAGCGCGCCGGGATTAAACCCGGGCGCACGGGGCAATTCGACGTTATCGCCGACGGCGCGCTAATCTATTCGAAGTCGCAAACCGGACGCTTTCCGGTCGAAGGCGAAGTCGAAGAGGCGCTGGCCAAGCTCATCGGCGGCTCGTCGTAGCCAAAAGCGGCGGAGGGATCGCTCGCGCAGGCGGATGCGGCGCGCCGCCGACCGCCGATCTAGCGATCCTCCGGGGTCGCGAAGATTCTGCCGAGATCGCCGGCCGCAAGCCGCACCCCAACGTAAAATGGGCCGAACTCCGCGTAGCGCGCGCTCGATTCGTCGAAGCGCATCTCGTAAACCAGTTTTTTGAAGACCAGCGGATCGTCAGCGAACAGATCGACGCCCCATTCCCAGTCGTCGAAGCCAATCGAACCGGAGATGACCTGCGTCACCCGGCCGGCATAGCGCCGCCCGATCATCCCGTGATCACGCATGAGCAGCTGCCGCTCTTCGATCGGCAGCGAATACCAGTTGTCGGCGCCGGCGCGCCGCTTGTTCATTGGATAGAAGCACAGATAACGGAGGGCGGGAATTTGCGGAAAAAGCCGCGCGCCGAGCTTTTCCCGCTGATCGGCGAGCGCGGCTGACGCCGCTTCGATCCATTGCGGCGAATGCGCCACGACGCCGCGCCCGGCAAGTTCGCGATAAAGTTTGACGGTCGCCTCGTAGAGGCCAATCTCGACGATCGAGAGGTAGGACGACGCCGGCTCCAGGAATTCGGAGAGGGCGAGGCGGGCGATTTCGATCTGCACGGCGTCAAGCTCCGCGAAACCGCGCCGGAAGTGAACCGCAATCAGGTCGCCCTTGTGGCCGAGTTGCGAAAACAGCGCGCTTTGCCCCTCCTCGCGCCGCTCCATCGCCGCGAACGCCTCCGCCGCGCGGCCGACAATCTCGTCACGGCGGCTCTTGGCCAGCGAATTCCATTCGGGGCGGCGAATCCGGAAAAACTGATGCAAAACCGCCGCGCCTTCCAGCGTCAATGGCGCCGCGGGGATTTCCTCGCCGGGTTGGGTGGCGTTTTCTGTATGCGGATGTTTCATGGTCGTCGTCGTGGCGGCGCGCCGCCCTCGTCAGCGGGGAATATTCCGGCGGGCCGGCCTATGCAAGCCCGGCGATCCGCGTGAATAGCTCCCAGTTTATATTTTCGCGCACGGCGCTTGCCAGCCGATCATACTCAGCCCCGCGCGAAACGCCGGCGGCGGCAGGCGCGTCAAGCCCGCGGCGCCGCCACAGCCATGCCAGCATGCCGGCCCGCATCCGGTCGTTATCGAAGATGCCGTGAATCATGGTGCCGGCGACGACGCCAGCGGAACTCCCGACCGCGCCGTCGCCGTCCGCCACGGCGGCGCCGTTACGGACGCGGATTTCGAACGCGGCGGCCGCGGTCGCGTCCCGCTCGGTCGTCCCCATGTGAATCTCGTAGCCGGCAATTTCGTCATCGCCAACCGGCGCCATGCCGTTGAACGGAGAGGGCGCCGCGACCCGGGCGCGAATCTGCGCGGTGCGTTTCTCGCGTTCAAAGCGGGTCGCAATTGGCAACAGGCCGAGTCCCGGCGCCGAGCGGACCGGCGATTCGACGCCGAACGGATCGTCAATCCGCCCTCCCAGCATCTGGCATCCGCCGCAGATTCCAACCATTGGCTCGGCGCGCCGGCCGCGCTCCGCGAGCAGGCTGGCCAGTCCCGTGCGCCGCAGCCACTCAAGGTCCGCGACCGTGCTCTTCGTGCCCGGAATCACGACCAGATCCGGGCGTCCCAGCTCCCTGGCTTCCGTGACGAAACGCACGCATACGCCAGCTTCGTGTTCGAGCGGCAACAGGTCGTCATAGTTGGAAA
>DAHZDR010000438.1 GCA_027403435.1 Deltaproteobacteria bacterium | reverse complement strand
GCGCTCAATAGCCACCAGCGCAGCTCATCGAGATAGAGATAGGCCACCGGCGTGGTGTACAACGTCAGTATCTGGCTGACCGCGAGACCGCCGACGATGGCGATGCCGAGCGGCCGCCGCAGTTCCGAACCCATGCCGGAGCCGAGCGCCAGCGGCAAGCCGCCGAACAGCGCCGCCATCGTGGTCATCATAATCGGGCGGAAGCGCAACAGGCACGCTTGATAGATGGCGTCTTCAGGCGCCGCCCCGGAATTACGCTCGGCGTCGAGCGCGAAATCGATCATCATGATCGCGTTTTTTTTCACGATGCCGATTAGCAGGATGATTCCGATGAGCGCGATTACGCTCAATTCCGTATGGCAAATCAGCAGCGCGAGCAGCGCTCCGACTCCCGCGGACGGCAGCGTCGATAGTATGGTGATCGGATGTATGTAGCTTTCGTATAGTATGCCGAGAACAATATACACGACGGCGAGCGCGGCCAGAATCAGCAGCGGCTCATTGGCGAGCGACGCGGTGAAGGCCCGCGCCGCGCCCGCGAAGTCGCCGCGAATTCCGCCCGGTAAATGTATTTCGTTTTCGGCGGCCTGAATCGCCGCGACCGCCTGGCCCAGGGCCACGCCGCGCGCCAGGTTGAAGGAAATGGTCGCGGCGGGAAATTGCCCCTGATGATTGACTTCGAGCGGCGTCACGGCGCCGCGCTCGCGCGCGAAGGCGCTCAGCGGAGCCATCGATCCGCTGGCGGTCTTGACGTAAATCTCCCTGAGCCATTGCGGGTCCCGCCAGAACGCCGGCGCGACCTCCATCACCACATAGTATTGGTTCAACGGCGTGTACATGGTCGAGACTTCACGCTGGCCAAAGGCGTCGTACAGGGTGTTGTCGATCGTTTGCGTGGAAATGCCGAGGCGTTCGGCGGTTTGCCGGTCGATTGCCAAAGACGCGTCGAGGCCGCGGTTTTGCTGATCGCTGCTGACGTCGCGCAGTTGCGGCTGGCGGCGCATCGCGGCCAGCAGGCGCGGGGCCCACTGGTTTAGCTGATGGAGGTCCCGACTCTGTAGCGTGTACTGATATTCCGCGCTTTCGAGCCGGCCGCCGATGCGCAAATCCTGCACGGCCTGGAGGTACAGGCGCGCGCCGGGCACGTTGGCGGCGTGTTGGCGCAGCCGGCTGATTACCTGGGCCGCGCCGATCCGCCGCTGGCTGAGCGGCTTGAGCGCAATGAACATGCGGGCGTTGTTGGTCGCGCCGCCGGCGCCGCCGGTGAACGCGATCACATGCTGGACCGCCGGATCGCGCTGGACGATCGCGGTGAAACGCCGCAGCCGCGCGCGCATCGCCTGAAACGAGGTGTCCTGATCGGCCTCGATCATGCCCATCAGCCGCCCGGTGTCCTGCTCAGGAAAAAAACCTTTGGGGATGACGACATAGAGAAATACGCTCAGGGCGAGCGTCGCCAGCGTCGCGGCGAGCATCAGGCGGCGATGGCGCAGCGCCCACAGCAGGCTGCGGCGATAACCTTCGGCCATGCGCTCGAACATGCGTTCGCCGAACTTTTGAAAGGCGCCGCTGGGCTGGCCGTCGATCGGCCGCAGCAGCCTGGCGCACATCATCGGCGTGGTGGTGAGCGAGATCACGAGCGACACGGCGATCGCCGCCGAGAGCGTAACCGCGAACTCGCGGAACAGCCGCCCGACGATCCCGCCCATCAGCAGGATTGGGATAAACACCGCGACCAGCGAGAGGCTGATCGAAACGACGGTGAAGCCGATTTCGGCCGCGCCGCGCCGCG
>DAHZDR010000431.1 GCA_027403435.1 Deltaproteobacteria bacterium | reverse complement strand
GCGCTCACCGCCGACGCGCGCTTCGCGCCGGTTAAGCGCACCGCGCGAACGCTGGCCGGATTCGTGGAAGCGAACGGCGGGCGAATTTTCGTCAAACGCGTCGGCGAAGGCCCGTGGCTCAAAGGGTGGCTTACGCGCTGGCGCGGGTCGCGAGCGCGGCGCGCAACTCGCGGCGCGGCGACCTTGGCCGCCGGCGGATTCCATCATCCGGAGCTGCTGGCGGCGGCGGAAATTCGCGCGCTCGGCAGCGTGCAGGCCAGCTTTATCATCTCCGCGGCGCTGGAGCGGGCGCGTGTGATGAGCGCGATCGTGCTGGCGGGCGGCAAGCGCGCCTTCCGCCGGCGGCGGGAAGTGTCGGCGGCGATCGCACGGGAAATTCGGCGGTTGCACGACGCCGGAATCTATTCGCTCGATTTGCAGGAAACCAACCTGATGCTGCAAGACACGGCGGATGGCGGCGTGACGATCTATTTCGTCGATTTGGAAGATGTGCGGCGGACCCGCCGGGTCGGCGCGGATGCGCGCCTGCTCAATCTCGTCCATCTGGACCGCACTATCGGACGATTTTTACCGCGCACGCATCGGCTGCGCTTTCTCTACGACTATCTCGGCGGCCGTCCCGGGCGCGCCGCGGCCCGTCAAGTGGTTGCACGCGCGCTGGAAATCCGCACGCGGACGGAGCGCCGCGCACGCGGGCGCAGGCGTTCCAGTAACCCGGCTCAACCGCCCAATGCGGCGGAAAAACGGCTCTCGCCCGCCGGTATCGGCGAATAAACCGCAATCTCAATCCAGGACACATGATCATGGCTATTCAAGCGTTCAGGCGCGAATACGATCATCATACGGAGCAAGTGCATGCCGTGGGCGGTCCGAGCGTGCGCGACCTGATGCTCGGGTTGAACGACGGGCTGGTGGCGTCGTTCGCGGTGACCTCGGGCGTGGCCGGCGCCTTCAGCCTCGCCTCGGTCGTGATCATGGCGGGAATCTCCGAGATGCTGGGCGGAGCGGTCGCGATGGGGCTGGCGGCGTTCGCCTCGACCCGCGCGCAACAGGAGTATTATCAAAGCGAAATTCGGCGCGAACGCGACGAGATCGCGCGCTGGCCGGAACGCGAGCGCGAGGAAATTCGCGGGATTTACCGCAACAAGGGCTTCAGCGGTCCGCTGCTCGAACAGATTATCGGCCATATCACGTCCGACCCGACGCGCTGGAGCGACGTGATGATGCGCGAGGAGTTGGGTTTCGGCAGCGACATCGACGAGTCGCCGCTACGCTCGGGCTTGACGGTTGGGATTGCCTATTTGCTGGGGGCGATGGCGCCGGTGCTGCCGTATCTGTTCGTGGCGCCGCCGCTGGGTATTTTGGTCTCGGCGATCGCGACGGTGACGGTGCTGTTCGGCGTGGGCGCCGCTAAAACGTTGATCACTTCACGCTCGTGGTGGCGCAGCGGCTTCGAGAGCATGGCGATCGGCATCGCGGCGGCGGCGGTGACCTACGGCGCGGGCGTCCTATTCGCGAGCCATCGCGCCGGCTGACGCCGCTTTTCCCGCGACCGCGCGATTACCGTGCTTCCAGCTTGAAAGATCGCGGCCGAGCAGCGCTTCGAGCGCCTCGATTTCCGGCGTGAATTGCGCGCGCAGGGACGCTGCCACTGCGGGATCAAGCGGCGGAAACTTCTCGCCGCGGCCGAAACAGTAATTCCAAAGCGGCTCGCACCGTTCGCTCAAGAAATAGAGCTTGCGCCGCCTAAGCCGTTCGCGGAATTCGCGGGCGCGCCGCGCGAGCTTGTAGTTGCG
>DAHZDR010000430.1 GCA_027403435.1 Deltaproteobacteria bacterium | reverse complement strand
GAACTTCGGCCTGTTGATGTCTTTTCGCAATTCCTCGCGCAACGAGCTTGCCTATTCGGAACTCTATCGCAAGCATATTGACCTCGCGGTCGAAGCCGAGGATTTGGGCTTCGACACGATCTGGCTCACCGAGCATCACTTCGTCGAGGACGGCTATTCGCCCGCGATGCTGCCGCTGGCGGCCGCGATCGCCAGCCGGACCAAAAAAATCCGGATCGGAACGTTCGTGCTGCTGATGCCGCTGCATCATCCGCTGCACGTCGCCGAGCAGGCGGCGACGGTCGACGCGATTTCCAACGGCCGCTTCGATCTGGGCGTGGGCCAGGGTTACGTGCCGAGCGAGTTCGCGAGCTTCAATATTCCGCGCGCCGAGCGGAGCCTGCGCCTGCGCGAGGGAATCGAAATCGTGCGGCGGCTGTTCACCGAAGATAACGTCACCTACGAAGGCCAGCATTACACGGTGCGCAACGCGACGCTCTATCCGAAGCCGACGCAGCGGCCGCATCCTCCTATATGGATCGGGGCGCGCACCCGGCTGGCGACCGAACGCGCGGCCCGCAACGGCTACCATCTGGCGGGCACCGGATCGCGCCAGGCGGAGCTCTATCGCGCGGCGCTGCAAGCGGCGGGACGCAATCCGCGGGACTTCAATATCGCGCAATTGCGTTTCGGCTACGTCGCGGCGAAGCGCGACAAGGCGTGGGACGAATGCGAATTCGGACTGCATTACCTGATGACGCGCTACGGCCAGTGGATCGCGGAGGCGAACGACGTGAAGGGCGACGAGAATTACCGGGCGATTCCGCCGCTCGGGGAATTCCGCCGGCGGGCGGCGCTGGGCGATTTCGACCTGATGGTCGGCACGCCCGACGACGCAATCGCGCATCTGGAGGGTATCGAACCGTTCACGACCCATCTGGCGCTGGGGCTGGCGCTGCCGGGAATCGAGCCGAAGAAAATTCGCGCGTCGATGAAACTGTTCGCGGACAAGGTGCTGCCGCATTTCCGCAAGAAGGCGCGCAAGCCGGCGGCGCGGGCGTGAAATAATCACGGCGCGGCGTAATCGCGCCGCCGCGCCGTTCGCCTGGCCAGAGATTGGGACGATGCGCGTCGGCGTCAGCCGCCGAGCATCGCCTTGAGCGCCTCGGCCATCTCGGCGAGGGCCTTTTTTACCGACGGCCGCTCCTGGACTTTTTTCCACCACGCCGCGAGCCGCGGCCGTCCCTCCAGCGGCGGCTTCGCGCCGAAGCCGGGCAGCAGGTTGACGACGAAAAAGACCGTCGGCGCGAGCGCGCAGTCCGCCAGCGTGAAATCGGCGCCGGCCGCATAGCCGCCCGCGGCCAGCGTCGCTTCAAGCTGATCGAGCCGGCCCTGCAATTCGGTGAGCTTTTCGGTGACGACCTTGTCGTCGCGGCTCTTGGGATTCAGTTGGCCGAACAGCGCGCGCAACGGCGGTTCGAGATAAAGGTCATGGAAGCGGGTGAAATGGCGCACGCGCGCGCGATCCTCGGGATTCGCCGGCATCAGGCGCGGATGCGGATATTTTTCCTCGAGGTATTCGTTGATCGTTTCGGATTCCGGAATGATCAGGCCGTCGGCGTCGAGGCAGGGAATTTTGCCGAGCGGATTTATCGCCAGATATTCGGACGACTTGAGTCCCGCGCCGGGCGGCGCAACGATTTCGACGTTGGCGCCCTTTTCATAGATGACGATTCGCGACTTGGTCGCGAAGTTCGAAAGATTCATGTTGTAAAGTTTCATCGTCCAAACATTCCCCCGCGGCGGCGATCGTTCCGGGCCTCCGCGTTTGCGTTATGACAACAGTTGCCGCGCGAGACAAGGCGCCGCCGCGATGCGGCACTCAGCGCGAGGCGCCGTCCGCCGCGTTGCGGGCGCGTTCCATTTGATCGAGATGGGCGGCGACGCGGTTGATTTCGCGGGTCGCGTCGGCCACCGCCTTTTGCGCCTGATCCGCCGCCACCTGCGCCTTGAGCGCGGCCTCACGCGCCTGTTCGGCCGCGGCCTGCGCCTGTTCCGCCTGACGCTGCGCCTGGAGGGCCTGCGCCCGCTCCCGCGCGACCTCTTCCGCCGACGGACCGCATCCGGCCGCGCCAGCCGCGATCGCGAACATGATCGCGCACGCCGTCAACGCGGATCTAACCAGGCGGCGCGTCACTTCGGCGCGAGCGCTTCCATCGCGCGTTCGTCCGGCAGCGCCTCGCTATCGACCTTGAGCGGCAGGATACAGACGTGGGTCGCGCCGGCCTTCAGATGGGCGTCGATGCGGTCGCGGATTTTGGTCTCCGTGCCCCACGCGACGATCGCGTCAACCAGCGCGTCGCTGCAGCCGTTGGCGAAATCCTCGTCCTTCCAGCCCAGGTTCTTCAGATTATTGGTGTAGTTGGGCAACCGCGGCGCGTAGGTCTTCATGTACGCGCGCGCCGCCGCGCGGGCTTTCGCCGCGTCGGTTTCGAGGATCACCGCCTGCGCCGCGCAAATCCACGGCTTCGGCCCGATCGCGGCGCGCACTTTCGCGGTATGCTCCGGCGGGACGAAATAGGTGTGCGTGCCGTTGGTTTCGGCGGCGGCCAGCGCCAGCATCTTCGGATGGAGCGCGGCGATCACGATCGGCACGTCCTCCTTCGGCGCGGGCGCGCGATACAACGCCGCTTTGAGCTTCGGCAAATATTCCTTCATGTAGCTATAGGGCTTGTCGTAGGAATGTCCGCGCAGATTCGCGACCAGCGGCTTGTGGCTGACGCCGATGCCGAGCAGGAAGCGTCCGTTCGACAGCTCGCCGACGGTCTTCGACGCGGCGGACATCGTAATCGGATCGCGCGCCCAGATATTCGCGATGCCGGTGGCGAAAATCAGGCGCTCGGTATGCGCCGCAAGATAGCCGGCATGCGCGAACGGCTCGCGTCCGACCGCCTCCGGTATCCACATCGCGCTGTAGCCGAGTTTTTCGACCTTGCGCACAAAGGCCGCGGTTTCAGGCGCCTTCATGCCGTCGAGAAAGAACCATACTCCGAATTTGCCGAGTTCCATCGTTCCGTAATAACCTGCCGCGCCGCCCGCGTAAAGCGGCCCGCGAGCGTTTCCCTTGAACCAGCCCGCCGCGCTACAAATCCTTCAATCCATTCGATCGTCCAAGGAGCGCCGCATCATGAAAATCGGCCTGATGTTCGTCAATTCCGGTCCCTTCAGCAACCCCGAACTGCTCGCCCATCTGGCGGTCACGGCCGAAAAATGCGGCGTCGAATCGCTCTGGACGGTCGAGCACGTGGTGATTCCGCAGGGCTACCAGTCGCCCTATCCCTACTCGAAAAGCGGCAAGATTCCCGGCGGCGAGGACGTTTCGATTCCCGATCCGCTGATTCCGCTCGGCTTCATCGCCGCGCTGACCGCGAAGGTCAAGCTCGCCACCGGCATCCTGATTCTGCCGCAGCGCCATCCGCTGTACACCGCCAAGGAAGTCGCGACGCTCGACGCGCTCTCGCACGGCCGGATGATCCTCGGCATCGGCTCCGGATGGCTCAAAGAGGAGTTCGACGCGCTCGGCCTCGATTTCCGCCAGCGCGGAGCCCGCACCGACGAAGCGATCCAGGCGATGCGCGCGGTATGGGGCGGCAATCCCTCCAGCTATCACGGCAAACATTTCAGTTTCGGCCCGCTGATGAGCTTTCCCAAGCCGATCCAGAAGGGCGGCGTGCCGATCCACGTGGGCGGTCATTCGCCCGCCGCCGCGCGCCGCGCGGGACGTTTCGGCGACGGCTTTTTTCCCGCAATCGCCGATCACGCGAAGCTCAAGGAGCTGTTCGCGATCACGCGCGACGTGGCGCGGCAGGCCGGCCGCAATCCCGACGCGATCGAACTCTCATGCATGGGCCGGGCCGACGCCGACGCGCTCAAATCGTATCGCGACCTCGGCATTTCGCGCGCCGTGATCGCGCCGCCCGCCTTCGACAAAGAGGGCCTGACGCGCGGACTCGAAAAGCTCGCCAACGACGTAATCGCCAAGCTCTGACGCCAAACCAGCCGCCGCGGCGCAACCGAAAAGGGCAAAAAATGAAAGCCGGAATCATCTTCGCCAATTCGGGGCCGTTCAGCCGGCCCGAGCTGTTCGGTCAACTCGCCCGCGAGGCCGAGGAATTCGGCTTCGAATCGCTCTGGACGGTCGAACACGTGGTCGTCCCGCAACCGCATACGCCCTATCCCGGATCGAAGGACGGCCAGATGCCGGGCGGCGACCACGTCGCGATTCCCGATCCGCTGATTCCGCTCGGCTACGCCGCCGCCGTCACCAGCCGGATCAAGCTCGCCACCGGCATCGTGATTCTGCCGCAACGCCATCCGCTCTATCTCGCCAAGCAACTGGCGACGATCGATCTCCTGTCGCACGGCCGGATGATGCTCGGGATCGGCAGCGGCTGGATGAAGGAGGAATTCGCCGCGGTCGGCGTCGATTTCCATCGGCGCGGCGCAATCACCGACGAATCGATTCAGGCGCTGCGCGCGTTATGGCGCGATAATCCCGCGAGCTTCCACGGCGAACATTTCCATTTCCACGACGTCAAAAGCCTGCCCAAGCCGGTCCAGCCGGGCGGAATCCCGATTCACGTCGGAGGGCATTCTCCGGCCGCGGCGCGCCGGGCGGGACGCTTCGGCGACGGCTTTTTTCCGACCATCGTTGAACCGGCGAAGCTGAAGGCGATCTTCGCGACCGTGCGCGAGGAGGCGAAAAAAGCCGGCCGCAATCCCGACGCGATCGAATTCACCGCGATGGGCGCGGCGAAGCTCGACGCGGTCCGCGCCGCCGGTGACATCGGCGTCCAGCGGGTGGTCTTTGGTCCGCCCGCGAGCGATCCGGCGAAACTCCGCGCCGGACTGGAACGCATCGCCAACGACATCATCGCCAAACTGTGACGGCCAAAGGAGCGTGCGGATGGCTGACTCAACGATGAATCGCGAACAACTACTCGATCTGACGCGGCGGTTCGTCGACGCCTTCAACCGCGTCGACCTAGACGCCGTGATGGAATTTTTCGCCGACGACGCGGTTTACGACGAATTCAACGGCCGGCGTAATCGCGGGCGCGACGCGATTCGAATGGCCTTCACGCCGCAGTTCACGGGATCGTTCGGCCGGATGCAATTCCTCGACGACGATCTTTTCGCCGACTCGGCGAGCGGCAAGGTGATGGCGAGCTGGCGCTGCACGCTCGCCGTCAAGGGTCATCCGACGTCATGGCGGGGACTCGACCTGTTGCATTTCCGGCCCGACGGCAAGCTGGTCCAGAAGCTCACCTACGCCAAGGCCAAAGCCCCGCTGTTCGAGGATTAGCGGCGCGCCGGGCTGGATCGCGCTTTTCCCGCCCGGTTACTGAAGACGCCGCGCGCCGCGTTCAGATCGACTTGATCGCGCCGCCTTCGATCCGAATCAGCGACCCCGTGATATAGCCCGCCAGCGGACTCGCGATAAACGCCGCCAGCGCGCCGAACTCGGCGGGATCGCCCATCCGGCCGACGGGAATCTGCTTGGCCGCGCGATCGGCGAACTCCTCGACCGAAATTTGCTGCCGCGCCGCCATGCTCCGCTGCACCTGCATCACGCGGTCGGTCTTGAACGCGCCCGGCAGCAGGGTGTTGACGGTGACGCCCTCGCCGGCGAGTTCGCCCGCCAGCGTCTTGGCCCATCCGGCGACGGCGCCGCGCAGCGTGTTCGAAACCGCGATAATCGCAATCGGCTGCACCACCGATTCCGACGCGACGTTGATGATTCGGCCCCATTTGCGCGAGCGCATGTCGGGCAGAATCAGCTCGGTCACGCGGAACGTATGCAGCACCATCGCGCGGAACTGCTGCTCCCACACTTCGGGCGCGACCCCGATCACGCGCGACGGCGGCGGTCCGCCGGTATTGTTCAGCAGGATATCGATCGGCCCGAGTTCCTTGCGCGTCGTCGCGACGGCCCGTTCGACGCTGGGCCAATCGGACATGTCGGCGGTGACGCCGATCGCCCGGCCGCCGCGTTTTTTGATATCGGCGACCGCCTGATCGATCGCCTCCTGACCGCGCGCCGCGACCGCGACCGCGACGCCTTCGCCGGCGAGCGCGTCGGCGCCGCCGCGTCCGAGTCCCTTGCTGCCGCCAAACACGATTGCGGTCTTTCCCGCCAGTTTAAGGTCCATCTGTTCGTCCCTTTCCCCGAATCCGAGATTGGCGCCCTGCGCCCCCGCCATCTTGCTGTAGGGCGCGCCCGAATTACAAACGCCCAGTCGGCCAAACCTGCCCGGCACCAACAGCGCGCGGCGCTTTTCAGATGCCGGGGAAATGTGCTCAAAGTTCGGGTTGAAAACGCGCGCAACAGCATGAGGAAGCCGCCGATGAGCACCGCCGAAAAACCCGTCCTGACCGTCCATGAAGCCCCCCTCGGCTGGATCGTAATCAACCGCCCGCAGGTCAAAAACGCGCTTAACTTCGAGGCCTGGAAGGGTATCGTCGCCGCCGTCGAGGAGCTTAACGCCGACCCCGGCGTGCGGGTTATCGTGATGCGCGGCGCGACGCTCGATTCCTTTATCTCCGGCGCCGACATTTCGGAGTTCCCGAGCCATCGCGCCAACGCCGAGCAGGCCCGCGCCTATCGCTCCGCCCCCTCCAACGCCAGCGGCGCCCTCACCCATTCGCCCAAGCCGGTCGTCGCGATGATCGC
>DAHZDR010000414.1 GCA_027403435.1 Deltaproteobacteria bacterium | reverse complement strand
GAACTTGCCGACGAAGCCGGCCAGCGGCGGCACGCCCATCAGCGAGAGCATGAACAGGGCCATCGCGGCGGCGAGTCCGGGCCGGGAACGGGCGAGGCCGCGGAAATCACTGAGGCTGGCGCCGCCGGCGCCGGTGCGTTCCACGGCGATCAGCACGGCGAAGGCGCCAAGATTGGTGAAGGCGTAACCGATCAGATAGTAGAGCATCGCGCCGCCGGCCATCCGTTGCGGCGCCGCCGCCATGCCGAGCAGCAGATAGCCGGCGTGGGCGATGGCGGAGTAGGCGAGCATCCGTTTTAGGTTTTGCTGCGCCAGGGCGGCGAGATTCCCGACCGTCATGGTGAGCGCGGCGATCACCCAGAGGACCATCGTCCATTGCGCGCTGACAGGGCCCAGATTCACCATAAAGACGCGCATGAAGCCGGCGAAAGCGGCGAGCTTGACGCCCACCGCCATGAAGGCGGTGACGGGGGTGGGCGCGCCTTCGTAGGCGTCGGGCGTCCACATATGGAAGGGGACGGCGGCGACCTTGAAGCCGAAACCGATCAGCATCATGCCGAGTCCGAGCAGCAGCAGCGGATTTTCGGCCATGCGCGGGTTGAGCGCGGCGCGAATCGGTTCGAGGCTGATCGTGCCGGTGGCGCCATAGATCATGGCGATTCCATAGAGCAGAAAGCCGGTGGAAAAGGCGCCGAGGACGAAATACTTGAGCGCGGCTTCGTTGGAGCGCGGGTCGCGGCGCAGGAATCCGGCGAGCGCATAGACCGAGATCGACATGGTTTCGAGGCCGATGAAGATGATGATCAGGTCGCCGGCCGCCGCCATCAGCATCATGCCGAACGCGGCGAGCAGCAGCAGCGCGTAATATTCGGCGCCGGCGATGCCCTCGTCGGCGACGTAATCGAGCGAGATCGCGACGGTGAGGGCGGTGGCGATCAGGATGATGATTTCGAAGAAGCCTGCGTAGTCGTCGATCGCCAGCGATCCGCCGAAGGCCAGCGAATTTTCACCGAAGGTGAAAATCGTAAAGACGAAGGCGATCAGCAGGGTGATCAGGGCGAGCACGCCGAGGCCGGCGCTGTCTTCGTCCTCGACGCCGGGGCCGATCAGCATGATCGCCATTGCGCCGAGGGCGATCGCGGCCAGCGGCAGGATCGGCAACCAGGAGAAATTAACGGCGCTCAGGGTGAAGTGGCTCATTGGAGGCGGCCAGATTCCGCGCGCGGGTTGAGCGCGGCCACGGTTCGGAGTTGCGGACGGTCGAGGCGGACTTGCGCGGCCGCGACGCGATTAAGCAGCAGGTTGACCGACGGCTCCATCCGATCGAGCAGCGGCCGCGGATAAAGTCCCATCAGCAGAATCAGCGCGATTAGCGGCGCGATCACCGCGATTTCGCGCGCGGTCAGGTCTTTGAGCGTGGCGTTGATCGACTTGGTGATCGGTCCCCACATCACGCGCTCATACGCCCACATCATGTAGAGCGCGCCGAGCACGAGGCCGCTGACGGCGACCCAGGCGACGCGTTCGGAATGGAGGAACGCGCCGAGCAGGATCAGGAATTCGCCGACGAAGCCGTTGAGTCCGGGCAGTCCGATCGACGAGAGCATCACGACCATGAAGACCGCGGCGTACATCGGCACGCTGTTCCACAGGCCGCCGAATTCCGTGATCTCGAAAGTATGGCGGCGCAGGTAAATCATGCCGACCAGGAGGAAGAGCGCGCCGGTGGAGACGCCGTGATTGAGCATCTGGTAGAGGGCGCCCTGCAGGCCCTGCGGGTCGAAGGCGAAGACGCCGAGCATCACGAAGCCCAGATGGCTGACCGAGGAATAGGCGATGAGGCGCTTGAGGTTCGGCTGGACCATCGCGACCAGCGCGCCGTACACGATGCCGATTACGGCGAGCGCGAGGAACAGCGGCGCGGCCTGAATCGCCACTTCGGGAAAGAGCGGAATCGCGAAGCGCACGAAGCCGTAGGCGCCCATCTTGAGCATGATTCCGGCCAGAATCACGGAGCCGGCGGTGGGGGCCTCGGTATGCGCGTCGGGGAGCCAGGTATGGACCGGCCACATCGGAACCTTGATCGCGAAGGCGAGCGCGAAGGCGGCGAACAGCCAGCGCGCCACGGTCGGCGGCAGCGAGACGCGGTAGAGGTCGGGCAGGTCGAAGGTCAGATGGCCGAGTTGCGCGCGCGCGGCGCCGGCGAGGTAAAGGATCGCCACCAGCATCAGCAGTGAACCGAGCATCGTGAACAGCACGAACTTGAAGGTCGCGTAGATTTTGCGGCCGTGGCCCCAGATGCCGATGAGCAGGTACATCGGCACCAGCATGACTTCCCAGAAGACGTAAAACAGGAACAGATCGACCGCGAGCAGGGCGCCAAGCAGGCCGGTCTCGAGAATCAGCATCATGAAGCAGAATTCGCGCGGCCGCACTTCGATATCGCCGCCGCCCGAATAGAGGATCGAAAGCGTCGTCAGCAGCGTGGTGAGTATCACCAGGAACAGGCTGATGCCGTCGATGCCGAGGTGGTAGGAGATGCCGAACTGGGGAATCCAGGCATGGCGTTCGACGAACTGGTAGCTGGCCCGGGCGGGGTCGAAGAGCGCGAACAGGTACAGGCTCATGGCCAGCGGAATCAGGGAGTAGATAAAGGCCGAGCGCCATACGGAGTCGTCGTCGCCCTGCAGGAGGACGCCGAAGGCGCCTAACGTCGGCACGAAAATCAATCCGGTCAGCCAGAAGCCGCCCATCAGCGCATCACCCGATACACGTAGTAGGCGACGATCGCGAGCGCGCCGAGCAGGTAGATGAAGGCGTACTGCTGGACGTTGCCGGTTTCAGCTTTGCCCACGGCCACGCCGCCTTCCTCGACCGTCAGGCCGGTTGCATCGACCATCGCGTCAATGATCCCGCGATCGACGCCGCGATTGAGCGGCACGGCGGCCACCCAGAACAGCGGGCGCGAGATCAGCAGGTCGTAAATTTCGTCGATATAATATTTTCGCCACAGGAGTTGATAGAGCGCCGCGAGACTGGCGGCGATTCGATCGACCAGGCCCGGATTGCGCCGGTAGAGCAGCCAGGCCACAACGATTCCGAGCAGCGCGGCGGTAAGCGAAATTCCGCCGAGCAGTATCGAGATTGAGCCGGATTCGACCTGGAGCGCCGGCGGCGCGAGCACGCCGGGAAGCGGATGGTTGACGATCGGCGCGAGGAAGCGGCCGAAGGCGTCGCCCCACGCGAGGCCTTTCGGCAGGCCGACCCAGCCGCCGATTACCGACAGTATCGCAAGCGCAATCAGCGGCATGGTCATGACCGGCGGCGATTCGTGCAGATGATGTTCGCGGTCGGGCGCGACGCGCGATTCGCCGTGAAAGGTCAGGAAGATCAGCCGGAACATATAGAAACTGGTAAGTCCGGCGGTGATCACGCCCAGCAGCCAGAGCCATCCGTGGCCCGAGCCGAAGGCGGCGTCGAGAATCTGGTCTTTCGAAAAGAAGCCGGCAAAGGGCGGAATCGCGCTGATTGCGAGCGTCGCGGTCAGCATCGTGGCGTAAGTGATTGGCAGCTTGCGCTTGAGCCCGCCCATTTTGTTCATGTCCTGCTCGCCGTGCAGGGCGTGAATCACGGAACCCGAGCACAGGAACAGCAGGCCCTTGAAGAAGGCGTGCGTCATCAGGTGGAAGATGCCGGCGGAGAAGGCGCCGACGCCCACGCCGAGCATCATGTAGCCGATTTGGCTGATGGTCGAATAGGCGAGCACGCGCTTGATATCGGACTGGACGATCGCGACGGTCGCGGCGAAAAAGGCGGTCACCACCCCGACCGTCGCCACCACCTCCATCGCTTGCGGCGACATCAGGTAAAGAAAATTGAGCCGCGCGATCATATAGACGCCGGCGGTGACCATGGTCGCGGCGTGGATCAGGGCGCTGACGGGGGTGGGGCCGACCATGGCGTCGGGCAGCCATACGTAGAGCGGGATTTGCGCGGATTTGCCGGTGGCGCCGAAAAACAGCAGCAGGGCGGCCAGCGTCGCGACCGGCTGAAGCATCGGCGCATGGCGTTGCATCGCGGCGAAATTGAGCGTCCAGACGTTATGGCTGGCCAGCGCGGCGACGATCGTCAGGATGCCGAGCAGGAAGCCCAGATCGCCGACGCGGTTGACGATGAAGGCCTTGCGGCCGTTATAGGCGAATTGCGGATTGTCGAACCAGAAGGCGATTAGCAGGTACGAGCACAGGCCGACGCCCTCCCACCCGATGAACATCTGGAGCAGGTTGTCCGCCAGCACCAGCACCAGCATCGAGAGCGCGAACAGGTTCATGTAGGTGAAGTAGCGGGCGTAATCGGCGTCCTCGGCCATATAGCCGGCCGAATAGATATGAATCAGGGCGCCGACTCCGGTGACCACCAGGGTCATCACGGCGCTGAGCGCGTCGAAGCGCAGGCCGAGATCGACGTGGAACGGCCCGGCGGCGATCCAAGGCCAGAGCGGGCAGGTCAGCGCCGCCCCGGCCGGCATCCGCAGCAGGGCGATAAAGGCCGAGACCGCGACGGCGAAAGCGAGCACGATCACGGCGGGACCGGCGAAATTGACCGCCCCGCGGCCGGCGCGCCGCCCATAGAACAAATTGAAGAGCACGCCGATCGCGGGAAACAGCAGGATAAGCGCGAGAGCCGGAAAATTCTGCGTCATGAGCTTCGAACAGTGGGCTGAGGTTACCAGCGCAGCAGGTTGAGTTCGTCGGCGTTGACGGTCTCGCGATTACGGAACATTGCAATGATAATCGCAAGGCCGACGGCGGCCTCGGCCGCCGCGACCGTCATTACGAAAAAAACGATCACCTGTCCGTCCATCGAGCCGATCCGCCGGCCCAGTGCGACGAAGGCGAGATTAACCGCGTTGAGCATCAGTTCGATTGCGAGGAACATCACGATCACGTTGCGGCGCACCATGACGCCGATCACGCCGATCGCGAACAGGATCGCGCTGAGCGCCATGTAATAGCTGACGGGCGTCATGGTCAGGCGACCTTTCGCGGCGCGTCGTTGGCGGCGGGCGCCAGCCGGTCGGGGGTCGCGGCGGCGGGCGCGGTCTGGACGGCCAGGCGGCGCGCGAGGCCGACCGCGCCGACGATCGCGCCGAGCAGCAGCAGCGAAGTGGCCTCGAAGGCCACCAGATAACGGGTAAAGAGCGCCTGGGCCAGCTTCGCGATCGAGCCGAAATCGGGCGGGATCGTGCGCACCTGGCTCAATTTGGGCGCGTGGAAAAAAACCGCGGCCAGTTCCGCCGCGAGCGCCGCGGCGCCCAGCGTGCCGAGCAGTTTCAGGCCGAGACCGCCGCCGCGCACGCCGGCGTCAGCCTGCACGTTGAGCAGCCAGATCACGAACAGGAACAGCACCATAATCGCGCCGACGTAAACAATTATTTGCAGGAAGCCGACCGTCACCGCGCCCAGTCCCATGTAGAGCACGCCGAGATCGATCAGCACCAGCGCGAAGCCGAGCACGCAATGCACCAGGTTGCGCTGCATAATGGTTCCGAGCGCGCCGATAATCGCAAGCGCGGCCAGGAACGCGAACAGCCACTGCGGCATGCCTATTTCCCTCCCGCCACGACGACCACGAACGCCGTCGCCACCAGATTGAGCAGTCCGAGCGGCACCAGGCCCTTCCAGCCAAGCCGCATCAACTGATCGTAGCGCAGGCGCGGCAGCGTCCAGCGGATCAGGATTTGCAGGCAGCTCAGGATTATCACCTTGATCCAGAAGGCGACGAATTGCATCAGCGCGACCACGATATTCGGCAGCATCAGCGCCGCGCCGCCGGGGAAATGGAAGCCGTCGCGATAGAGCCACGGCACCTGCCATCCGCCGAAGAAAAACGTCGTGATCAGCACCGCGACCAGCAGCACCTCGGCGAAATCGGTCATCATGAAGACCGCCTGCTTGCCGCCGGAATATTCGGTGAAATAGCCCGCGACGAGCTCGGATTCGCCCTCGGGCAGATCGAACGGCACGCGCTTGGACTCGGCGATGCCGGCAATCAGCAGCATCAGGAAGGAGACCGGCTGCAACAGGATTCCCCATCGCGGCAGGAAACCGAACCACACTCCGCCCTGCGCGCGGCACATCTGCTGCAAATCGAGCGTGCCGTAGGTCACGACCACCGCGATAATCGCGAGTCCCATCGCGATTTCGTAGGAGATCATCTGCGCGCTCGCGCGGATTCCGCCGAGCAGGGACCAGCGATTGTTCGAGGCCCATCCGCCCAGCGCGATACCGTAAACGCCCATGCCGATGGTCGCCAGCACGTAGAGCGCGGCGACATCGAGATTGGCCGGTTGCAGATCGATATGGTACTTGCCGATCCGCAACATATCGCCCATCGGTGCGACCGCGAAGGTGATAATCACGGGGAACAACGCCAGGAACGGCGCGAGTCCGTGGAGGAAACGATCCGCGCCGTCCGGCACGAAGTCCTCTTTGGTGAACATTTTGACGGGATCGGCGAGCACCGTGTTGATCACGCCGAAGTTGGGCAGGCCAAGGCGCTTGCCGAGGCCGAACACGTTGGCCCGGTTGGCGCCGATTCGATCCTGAATCAGGGCGCTGCCCTTGCGTTCAAACCACAACATCAGCGTGGTCAGTCCCATCACCAGCAGGACCATCACCACCGCCTTAATCGCCCCAATCGCCAATTCAATCGTCACGCCAGAATCGCTCGCCAGCAGGTTTCGGGTATGCGCGTCCGGCCGCATCGGCGGCGGGCGCGGTTAACCAACGGAGTCGTCCCGGCTCGGCCGGCGGCAGCGGCGCGTTGGTTCGGCACGCGCCGGCCGGACCGCCATCCGGCAAAACCGCGGATCAACAAAATCCTTAGTTAGGTAGCTTAAATTTACGACCCGCGCCAGTCTTTGCGTCAGCGGCGGCGCGAATCGGGCCGAACTTGCGGCGCGGGACGCCTCTAAGTTATGGTCCCGCAGCCCGCTTGGGCGATTGAGCCGGGGTGATGTGGATAACAGTTGAATTTTCCGTTCCGAATTGGTTCGCTGGACCGGGTGCGAAGCCTTGTCCGCGCCTGGCGCGGGATAGGAGCGTATAGCGGAAGCTTGCGATCGCATGAACACGAGTCCCCGCCGCCGTCCAGCGGCGCGCCAAACCGATTCGCGGCGCGCCGGAAATCCGCGCCCGGAGGTTGGCCGATGCGGGTAATCGCGGGCGCGGCGCACGGCCGGCGCATCGCCGCGCCGCGCGGCTTGGCGACGCGGCCGGCCACCGCGCGCGTTCGCTCGTCGATTTTCTCGCGTTTGGCCGCGCGTTTCGATCTGACCGGCGCGCGCGTGCTCGATTTGTTCGCCGGCAGCGGCTCGCTCGGCCTCGAGGCGCTCTCACGCGGCGCGCAATCCGCCGTCTTTGTCGATTCGGCGCGGGCGGCGGCGATCGTGATTCGGCGCAATCTGGACGCGATCGGCTTTACGGACCGCGCCCGGGTGATCGCGCTCGAGCTCCAGCGCGCGCTGGCGCGGCTGGCGGCCGAGCGCGCGCTTTTCGATCTGGTCTTTATCGACGCGCCCTACGCGCGCGACACCAGCGCCGGAGTGATCGCCGCGCTGGTCGAACTCCGGTTGGTGGCGGCCCGCGGATGGGTGGTCGTGCGCCAGGACACGCGCGCCGCCGCGCTCGCGCCGGCGCGTCTGGAACTGGTCAATCAGGCAACTGTCGGCGATCATCGAATCGCCCTTTACCGGCGGCCGCTCGAGCCGCCGAATTAAGCCCCACGGTTCGGTATGTACAACAAACCCAGGTAACACACACAGTCGATCGCCATCTATCCGGGCAGCTTCGACCCAATCCACAACGGCCATATCGACGTCATCCGGCGCGCCGTGAACTTCTTCGACGAAGTGATCGTCGCGGTCGCCTACAACCCGCACAAGGACGCGGCGTTGTTCACTCCGGACGAACGGGTCGAGATGATCCGCGAAACCATCCGCGACCTCGAGCCGCGCGCCCGCGTGGACAAGTTCAGCGGATTGTCGGTCGATTACGCCGAGCGGATCGGCGCCAACGTCATTATTCGCAGCCTGCGCGCGGTCACCGACTTCGACTACGAGCTGCAGATGGCGCAGATGAACCGGCAGATGCAGCCGAATATCGAAACCGTCTTCCTGTTCGCCAATCCGAAGCTGTTCTTCACCGCTTCGCGCCTGATCAAGGAAGTGGCCAGCTACGGCAAGCGGCTGCCGGACCTGGTGCCGGAGAGCGTGATGACGCGGCTGCGGCAAAAACTCAAACTCGATTAGCCGACCCGTTTTTGCGCCCAGGCGGGCCGATTTGGTCCGGCCGGCGGTTTCGCGCGCGCGCGCGGCCAGATAACATTGACGCGCGCGCCCGTCAGCAAATTCAGGCGCCAGTGAATCGTTCCAGATGATCAAACTCAACCGACGTATCGCCGCGCTCAAGCCCTCCGCCACGATGGCGGCCGAGACCCGCGCCACCGAACTCAAGGCGGCCGGCGTGGACGTGATTTCGCTCGCCGCCGGCGAGCCCGACTTCGACACCCCCGAACGTATCAAGGACGCCGCGCGGCGCGCGCTCGCCGAGGGCCGCACCAAGTACACGCCGGTCAACGGGACGCGCGAGCTCAAGGAGGCGATTCGCCTCAAGCTCAAGCGCGACAACGGCCTCGATTACGAAATTGCGGAAATCATGGCCTCGGCCGGCGGCAAGCAGGCCGAAGCCAACATTATCGCGGCGCTGTTCGACGAGGGCGACGAGGTGCTGATCCCGACGCCCGCATGGGTCAGCTTCGTCGCGATGGTGAATC
>DAHZDR010000411.1 GCA_027403435.1 Deltaproteobacteria bacterium | reverse complement strand
CACCGAAAATATTGAATATCGCGAACGGATCGACGGTCGTGTAGATGGTCGCGCCGCGATAGATCGTCAGCAGCGAAACGTTGCTATCGACGCCGAGCAATTCGTAAAGCGTGGGTACGCGCAGCGTCTTGCCGAGCAAATCTCCGGTGATGGCGCGACCGAGGTCCGTGGTGTCCCGGGTCGAAATCGGTACCGGCGCATGAAAAACCATCCGCCGCCGCTCGAACCATTCGTCGCCGGTAACACCGTCCCATCCCGGCGGAGTGCCGGTAAAAACCGCCGACCAGTCGGCGATCGTGCTCGCCGGGAGCATGCTCAGCGCGTACGGGGCCGCGTAAGCATGGGCAAACACGCCGTTTCGACCCTCGCGGCCGAGAACTCCAGCGATATTCGGCGCCTTGCCCGAGCGCACCGCCGCCATGAACTGACCGTAGCCGGCGCCGTCGAGGGCGAAGATGATCATGCGCGTGGGCGGCTCGGCGACCTGAGGTTGCCTCAGGTTCGAAGAGCCGTTGGTGCTCCATACGTGCGCAAGCACGCCACATGAAGCCACGAATAGAATTGTCGCCGCAACGCCGGCCCATCCAAGCAAATTCCGGCCAAACCGACTTAACAATCTTATATCCCGCCTTTTCCATCCCGGTCGCGACCGTGAAAATATGTCGTCCGGTCATCGCCACGCATTAAAGCAAATGTCTTGCCGGACAATACTGACACGATACTAATCAAAACACTACGTTATATGATGTCATAGTGACGAATTATGCCACCGACATACCCTGAAATTCATGCCATGGCCATGCGGCGTCCCGACGGGACATTTGATGGACATTTGATGGTCATTCGGCGCCCTCGCGAGCCACGCCGTCCCGCAGGCCAAAGGCGACGCCGCGCTTGCTCGCCTGGATAAACGCGACCAGCTCGGCGACCTCGGCGATCTTCGGGGGACCGTCGGCCAAAAAACGGTCGAGCGCCGACTTGAGGTTCTGGCGATGGCCGAACAGGGCAATGAAGGCGCGGCGCAGCCCCTGAAGCGCGGCGGCGCCGATTCCGGCGCGACGCAGTCCGACCGCATTGACGCCGCGCAGCGTATGCGTCAGGTCCATCAGGCAAAACGGCGGCACGTCGCGGCTGGTGCGGCTCAAACCGCGCAGCATGGCGAGCCGTCCGATGCGGACGTACTGATGGACCACGCAGTTGCCGGAGACCAGGGCGCGATCGCCGACCTCGACCCATCCGGCCAGCAATGCGCCGCCGGCGATAATCGTCGCGTCGCCGATCCGGCAATCGTGGGCGACGTGCGCGTTTTGCATGAAAAAATTGTCGTCGCCGATAATCGTCACGTCGCCGCGCTCGCTGCCGCGATGGACGGTGACGCCCTCACGGAAGACGTTGCGATCGCCGATCCGGACGCGCCGCGGACCGCCGGTGTAGGCAAGATCCTGTGGTTCGTCGCCGATCACGACGTTGGGATGGAGCACGTTGGCGGCGCCAATCACGGTATCGCCGAGAACCGTGACGTGGCCGATCAGGCGCGTGCCGGAACCGATCCGGATACGGCCATCGAGCATGCAGAACGGGCCGATTTCGACCCCGGCGGCCAACTCCACCTCGGGGCCGACCACGGCGCCCGGATGGACCTTCGGCGCCGGCGCGTCAACACTCATAGCGCGTCCTTGCGATACGCCCGAGACGGTTCAATGGACGATTTTCTTCGGATTCGGGAGGTCGTCCGGATGCTCGAAGTCTTCGACCTCGCGCCCGGCGACGCGATAACCTTCGCCCGCCCACGCACCCAGGTCGTTCGTCCGGCATCGCGCCGAGCAGAACGGCCGGAAACGATTGGCCACGGTGGAATCGGCTGGTTTGCCGCAAATCGGACAACGCATCGGAACCGCCCTACTCCTGACAAAATTGCCAAACCCGGCGGCTTCGCGCAATGGCTGTGCGCGATCGCCGCGGCGGCGGCGTCAGCGGCGTCAATAGACGGCGCCGTCGCAGTGGTCGCTGCCGCCGCTCGCGATAAACTGGTTCGCGTGCGGCTCATAAGTCATCGTTTCATTGTAGCAGAACTCACGTTCGCCCGGGCCGCGATAGTTGAACATCACCTGCACCACCATCCGCGCATGGCCGGCGCGAACCGTCCGATAGATCGTCGCGGGGATGAACCGGTAAATCAGATGCGGCGCGCTCGGCGAAACCATGCCGATATTGTTGATCGCGAACGAGCCGGCCTGATGGGGCAGCGCGTGGCCGTC
>DAHZDR010000409.1 GCA_027403435.1 Deltaproteobacteria bacterium | reverse complement strand
CAGGCGGCTATCGCGGGCAAGCCGCTCAGCAACGCGCCGAACGCGCCGGCGGCGGCGCCGGCGACGTTGTAGATCGCGAAGATTGCGGTCAAATCGGGCGCGGCGACGGTCTCGGCCAGCGCGGCCTGTTCGATCGGCAGGAACAGGCTCACGTCGCCGGCGGAGGGGTTGAGCGTGCCGGCGACCGCGATTGCGAACAGCGGCCAGAAGGCGGTGACGGCGGCGAAGCCGAGGCCCGTCGCGAGCATCAGGAGGGCGGCGGCGATCAGCACGCGGCGCCGCCCGAGGCGACTGGCGGCGAGGCCGATCCAGAGCGTGAGCGCGGCCGAGCCGATCAGCGTGCCGAAGACGATCGCGCCGATCCGGGTGGCGCTGAAGCCGATCGCGGAAAGATAGCTCGGCAGAATCACGCTGACGGCGCCGTCGGCCAATCCGCGCATCGCGCGGGTCGCGATCAGGCGGCGCGAATCGGCGCCGATCGAGCGCGGCGTCATCGCGGCGGCGCGTCCGCGACCACGCCGCGTCCGGCGCGCGCGGCCTTCAGGTTGAATCCGCGCGGACGCCGGCGATAGTCTTTCGTAACGGGAACGCGGCGGGCGCGACGGCTGGACCGGCGGGCGCGCCGCGAAAATACAAGTTTGCGCCGCATCCTGAAAAACTATCATGCGGAGCGGTTCGCGCCAGCGGCGGCGCGGACGATCGCGCCGCGGTTCGAGGACGCTTGAATCCCTTCGACTTTCCGGAACTGTTTTTTCTGCTCGACGCGGCGGGCGCGCTGATCGCCTTCCAGGAGAAGGACCAGTCGTGGGCGGGCGCGCTGGCGTTTTCGAGCGAGGCGCGGGCGCGCGAGTTCGTAGCGCAAAGCCGGCTCGAAGTCGCGGAGATCGCCGCGATCGCGACCGCCGATCGCGAGAGCGTCGCGGCGCTGATCGCGGCGGTCAAGCGCCGGCCGATTCGCCACCTGCTGCTCGACCTCGACTATCGCACGGGGGCGTGCCGTCAGGCCGGCTTCGCGGGCGACGGCTTCGGCGCGATTCATCAGCGCCAGTTCGTCGCGGCGCATAATCATGGCTAGCGACGCCGCCGCCGCGCCCGGAATCGCGCAGCTTGAGGCGGCGCGCGCGCGGCTGGCCGGAATCGTCCATCCGACGCCGCTAATCCGCAGCGCGACGCTTGACCGCCTGATCGGCGCGGAGGTCTATCTCAAGCCGGAAAATCTGCAGAAGACCGGGTCGTTCAAGATTCGCGGCGCGCTCAATCGAATCGCGGCGCTGGCGGCGCATGAGGCGGCGCGCGGGGTAATCGCGGCGTCGGCGGGAAATCACGGCCAGGCGCTGGCCTGGGCCGCCCGCAACGCGGGAGTCCGCGCGACCATCGTGATGCCGCGCACGGCGGCGATCGCCAAAGTGGACGCGACGCGGGCCTATGGCCCCGAGGTGGTGCTGGCCGGCGCCGACTATCCACAGGCGCGCGCGGCGGCCGAGAAACTATGCGAACGCGACGGGGCGTTGTTCGTTGACGCTTACGACGATCCGTTCGTAATCGCGGGCCAGGGCACGATCGGCCTCGAGATCGCGGACGAACTGGCGCCGGACGTCGTGATGGTTCCGACCGGCGGCGGCGGCTTGCTCGCCGGAATCGCGGCGGCGCTCGCGGCGCGCGCGCCGCATGCGGAAACGATCGGCGTCGAGGCGGCGGGTTCGCCGCAACTCAGCGCCAGTCTCGCCGCCGGCGCCGCGGCCGCGATCACCCGCGCGGCCGATACAATCGCGGACGGCCTCGCCACCGGCCGGATCGGCCGGCTGCCCTTCGCATTGATCCGTCAACATGTGCGGCGCGCCGTCACCGTGGACGATTTTGAAATCGGCGAGGCGGTGCTGCTGATGCTTGAACGGCTGAAGCTGCTGACCGAAGGCGCGGGCGCGACCGCGCTGGCCGGCGCGCTCAAAATCCGCGGCGAGCTTCAGGGAAAACGCGTGGTGATTTGTATCAGCGGCGGCAATATCGACATCAATCTGCTCGATCGGATTATCGGCTATGGACTCGCGCAGGCGGGCCGTCTGACCCGTTTCACGCTCGATTTGCACGACCGGCCAGACGAATTGCGCAAGCTGCTCGAACTGATCGGCGGGACCGGCGCCAACATCCGCTCGATCGCGCACGATCGCACGCGGCGCGACATTCCGATCGGCGGCGCCCGCGTGACGCTCGAAGTCGAAACGCGCGGACCCAGCCATCGCGAGGAATTGCGCGCCCTTTTCAAAGCCGGCGGCTATCGAATCTCCGGGGACGGTTGAACGCGCGCCGGGGGCGAAAATCCTTGCCCCTCGAACGGACTTCGCTATGCTGGCGGTAGCCGCGTCCGAACGCGCGAGGTTGAGCCGATGGATTTGAATTTCACGCCGGAAGAAGAAGCGTTTCGCCGCCAGGTGCGCGCCTGGTTCGACGACAATGTCGCCACCAGCGGCCTGCGCGGCGTGGACCGCGTCGCCGATCGCGATCGCGGCGCGGTCGAAAAGCTCAAGGCGTGGCAGCGCCGCGTGCATCAGGCGGGCTATCTGGCGCTGTCGTGGCCGAAGGAATACGGCGGCCAGGCGCTGGACCCGGTGCGCCAGTCGATCGCCAACGAGGAGATGGTGCGCGCCCGCGCGCCCGCGCTGATCGGCGCGATGGGCATCGGGATGATCGGCCCGACCCTGATCACCTGGGGCGACGACGCGCAGAAGGCGCGCTATCTGCCGAAAATCCTCACCGCCGAGGAAATCTGGTGCCAGGGCTATTCCGAACCCGGCGCCGGCTCGGACCTCGCGTCGCTGCGCACGCGCGCGGAAATCGTGGGCGACGAATTCGTCGTCAACGGCCAGAAAGTATGGACCTCGAACGCGCACTTCGCCGACATGATGTTCTGCCTGGTGCGCACCGACCCCGACGCGCCGAAACATCGCGGCATCTCCTATATTTTGATCGACATGAAAAGCCCCGGAATCACCGTCAAGCCCCTGGTGCAGATGACCGGCGACCGCGGCTTCAACGAAGTCTTTTTCGATAATGTGCGCGTGCCCCGCCGCAATCTCGTCGGCAAGCTGAACGAAGGCTGGATGGTCGCCAACGCGACGCTCTTCCACGAGCGCAACATGCTCGGCTCGACCACCACCACCCGGATGCTGTTCAACCGGCTCAAGGCGCTCGCCGCTTCGACCATGCGCGGCGGCCGTCCGCTCGCGCGGGATCCGGTCTTTCGCCAGCGGCTCGCCGATCTGGAAATTCGCGTCGACGCGATGAAATATCACATGCTGCGCCAGTTGACCGATTCGATTCGCGGGCGCAATCCGGGCCTCGGCGCGTGGGTCAATAAACTCGTCGGCACCGAGTTGAATCACGATCTGGCGACCGCCGCGATGGAAGCGATGGGCGACTACGCGCTGCTCGCGCGCGACGACGGGCATGCGCTCGATCGCGGCTTCTGGCCGCACGAATGGATGTTCACGCTGGGGTTGGTGATCGGCGGCGGCACCTCCCATATCCAGAAAAACATTATCGCCGAGCGCGGTCTCAAACTGCCGAAATCGCGCTGAACCAGCCGGGCGCGGCCCGCGCGGATTGATCATCATGGACTTTGGACTGAGCGAGGAACAGGAGCAATTGCGCGAGAGCGCGCGCGCCTTTCTGGCCGGCGAATGTCCGGCGCCGCGGATGCGTGAAATCGTCGGCGGCGCGGCGGGCTTTGCACCCGAGCTGGAGCGGCGGATCGCGCAACTCGGATGGCCCGGGATGATCGTGCCGGAACCCTTCGGCGGCGCCGGCCTCGGGATGCTCGACCTGGCGGTGCTGCTCGAGGAATGCGGCTACGCGGCGCTGCCCGGACCGTTCCCGTTTTCCGCGGCGATCGCGGCCTTCGCGCTGGCGGCGGGCGGATCTGAGGAGATCAATGCGCGCTGGCTGAAGCCGCTCGCCGCGGGCGACGCGATCGGCACGGTCGCGATCGCCGAGGCCAATGACAGCCTGATCCCCGGCGAACTCGCCACGGTCGCCCGCCCGGCGCCCGCCGGAGCGGTGCTCAATGGGATCAAGATGTTCGTGCCATATGCGCAGGCGGCGAACTTTATCGTGGTGGCCGCGCGCACTGGCCCGGGCCCGCGCGAAGTCGCGCTCTTTGTGGTTCCGGCGGACGCGCCCGGCGTCAAAATCCGTCCGCTGAAGGCGCTCGATCTGACGCGGCGGATGGCGCTGGTCGAGCTGGACGGCGTGCTGGTCGAACCGGCGGCGCGCCTGGCCGGCGACGCCGCGTTATACGATCGCGTGCTCGACGCCGGCGCGCTGGCGATCGCCGCCGACTCGATCGGCGGCGCCCAGCGCGCGCTCGACATGGCCGTTGAGTACGCCAAGGTCCGCGAGCAATTCGGCAAGCCGATCGGTTCGTTTCAGGCGATCAAGCATGCCGCCGCCGAAATCGTCGCCGATCTCGAACCGACGCGCGCGCTGCTCTGGTACGCCGCTTACGCCTTTGACGCGATCCCGCGCGAAGCGCCACGGGCGGTCGCCATGGCCAAGGCGCGCGCCGGCGACGTGTACAGCCGCGCCGCCGGCAAGGCGGTCCTGATGCATGGCGGAATCGGCTTCACCTGGGAGCACGATATCCACTTCTGGTTCAAGCGCGCGCGCCTCAATGAGAGCCTGTTCGGCGCGCCGCCGTTCCATCGCGAGCGCGTCGCCGCGCTGGGCGGCTACTAAAGCGCGGCGCGGGCCGAGTCAGCTCGCGCGATCGCCCGCGTGCGCGAGCTCTTCGTGGCCGGGTCCCGGCTCGCCCTCGTGCAGCCATTGGTCGGCGGAAGCGGAAGATTCGCCCGAAATCGCATACGCGCAGGCCGCGCCGATCAGGCTCGGGATGATGTACGGATGGCCGCCGGTGGTTTCCGCGACAAACACCACCGCGGTCAGAGGCGCCTTGTAGCCGGCGGCGATAAACGCCGCCATCCCGACCGCGGCGTAAAGATTCAGCCCATGCGCCGCGCTAATCAGATGGCCAAAAGTGCGGCCCAGCGCGCCGCCGGTCAGAAACAGCGGCACGAACATCGCGCTGACCCCGCCCGTCCCGAGCGAAAAAAGCGTCGCGGCCAGTTTGAGTATGGCGAAGCAAATAAGCTCGCCGGACGGATAGTTGTTCCACAGAATCATGCGCGCCGCTTCGTAATTCGGTCCGATCGGAATCAGCGCGCCCGGATAGATCGTCACGAACAGCAGGCCGCATACTCCCGTCAGCGCCCCGCCGATCATTAACTTCTTCGTGTGCGATACCGGCGAATTCACCACGAATTTCCGCATGCGGCGGAACCACGTCGTGAAAATCATCGCGATAATTCCGCAGCCGAGTCCCAATAGCGCCGACCAGAGGAGATCGGCCGAGCGGAAATTCACGCCGCTTTCGAAACCGAACAGCGGCGCCGTTCCAAGGAACGCGGTCAGCGTGCCATAGGAAACCACCGACGCGATTAGCGACGGCAGCAGCGCCTCATGCGCGAGGTCGTCCTTGTACGGCATCTCGAGCGCGAAGACGATTCCCGTCAGCGGCGCGCGAAACACCGCCGCCATCCCGGCCCCCGCCCCGCTGATCAGCATCAGCCGCCGGTCGCGCTCGCTGAGGCCGAAACGTTCGAGTTTCGTCCATAGCCACGAGCCGATCGCGCCGCCGCCGTAAATGCTGGGACCCTCCAGCGCGGCGCTGCCGCCCGATCCCACCGTGGTCACGGCGGCCAACAGCTTCCACCAGAAGGGTTGCATGTCGATCGCGCCATCGCGTTCGTGATAGGAGCGGATAATTTCTTCGGACGAATGTTCGTTCGGATCGGGCGTGCGCCGTTGCATAATCACGCCGGTGAGAAAGAACCCGACGACCAGTCCGGGCACGATCGCCCAGTGATGGCGCAGATAAAACGGCAGCACGCGCGCCCAGACCGTGTCGAGAATGACGGTCGTGATCAGCGTAATCACGAGACCCGTCAGGACGCCGATCAGCGGCGCGATCAGCAGCCATTTCTGGATGTCGCGCGAATAGATCGCGTCGATCTCGGCATGGGTGAAACCGGCCAAACGCCTGAGCGACGGATAGCGGTGGCGATCGGCGTTGAACGCCCGCTTAAGCATCTTCGCGAATCTCGTCAACGCGGATACTTCCTTTCCTCCCGTGATCGCCGCGGGGGCCTGACCCAGGCCGAACCGCGACGCCGCCGCGCGGCGCTGAGCATGGCTTGGTGAAAATTCCGCGACCCGCTAGTGTGGCATCGAAGATCGGTCAATTGCCAGCGCGCGGCGGCAAATTACCCTGGCGCAAGCGCGCGCCGTTTGCTTCCGACGGGCAAATTGTCTAAAAGGGAAATTACTGTATATATGTTGATCGCCGGGCGGAACCGGCATTCCGCCGCATGACCGCGAAGGCCCTCGGCGACGCCCGCCGCGCGCGACCGAGCGAGGAAGGTTCATGGCCAAAGAAACGCTAACGATTACCGACAACCGCACTGGCAAGCAGTACGAGATTCCGGTCGAAGAGGGCGGCGTGATTCGCGCCGCCGCCCTGCGGGACATCAAGACCTCCGCCGACGATTTCGGCCTGATGTCCTACGACCCGTCCTTCACCAACACCGCGTCATGCCGCAGCCGAATCACCTATATCGACGGCGACAAAGGCATCCTGCGCTACCGCGGCTATCCGATCGAAGAGCTTGCCGAAAAGAGCAATTATCTGGAAGTCGCCTATCTAATCGTGAAGGGCGAGCTGCCCGACCGCGGGCATTACGCGGCCTGGGAAGGCAACATCAAGACCCACACGATGATCCATGAGAACATCAAGAAATTCATGGAAGGCTTCCGCTACGACGCGCATCCGATGGGCATGCTGGTGAGCACGATCGGCGCGCTTTCGACCTTCTATCCCGAAGCGGCGCAAATCACCGATTTGGAATCGCGCCGGCTGCAGACCCGCCGCCTGATCGGCAAGGTGCCCACGCTCGCCGCGTTCGCCTATCGCCATACCCGCGGCCTGCCCTACGTCTATCCGCAAAACGATTTGAGCTACACGGGGAATTTCCTGTCGATGCTGTTCCGGATGGCGGAACGCGACTATCAGCCGAATCCGGTGCTCGAGCACGCGCTCGACGTGCTGTTTATCCTGCATGCCGACCATGAGCAGAATTGCTCGGCGAACGCGATGCGCTCGGTCGGCAGCTCGCAGGTCGATCCCTATTCCGCGGTCGCCGCCGCGACCGCCGCGCTCTACGGCCCGCTGCATGGCGGAGCCAACGAGGCGGTTATCCGGATGCTGGTCGAAATCGGTTCGCCCAAAAACGTTCCCGGCTTTATCAAGGACGTCAAGGCGGGCAAGCGCCGCCTGATGGGCTTCGGCCATCGCGTGTACAAAAACTACGACCCGCGCGCGAAAATCGTCAAAAAAATCGCCTACGACGTGTTCAAGGTCACCGGCCTTAATCCGCTGATCGATATTTCGCTGGAGCTGGAAAAAATCGCGTTGGAGGACGACTATTTCGTTTCGCGCAAGCTCTATCCGAACGTCGATTTCTACACCGGCGTGACCTATCAGGCGATGGGCTTCCCGATGACGATGTTTCCGGTGTTGTTCGCGATTCCGCGCACCTCGGGCTGGATGGCGCAATGGGCGGAGATGGTGCGCGATCCGGAACAGAAAATCGCCCGGCCGCGCCAGGTCTATGTCGGCGAGCAAACGCGGCGCTGGACGCCGCTCGAGCAGCGCCCGGAGCCGACCATGCGCGAGGACGCCGTCAGCGACGAAATCTGAGATCCCGCGCGAACTGGCGCGTCCGGGCCGATTCGCGCGGCGTCAAGCCATTTCAGGAAAATGCGGGACGCGGCTGCAAAGCCGCGTCCCGTTTGATTTGAGAGAGCGCGAATCGTTTCCGCGACTCCGCCGACTTATTCGGCTTCCTCGAATCGGGGCTTGCGCTTTTCGACGAAGGCGCGCGCGCCTTCCGCGATATAACCGGCGCGCGCGCAGAGCGTCTGGTTGCGATCCTCGATTTGAATCGCCTGCTCGAGTCCGCCCGCATCGACGGCGGCCGCAAGACACTCTTTGGTCAGCCGCAGGCCCAGCGGCGAGGTTTCGGTCATCTCCTGGGCGAGACGGCCGGCGGCCGCGTCAAGTTCGCCGTCCGCCGTGACTTCCGAGACCAGGCCGGTCGCCAGCGCGCGCCGGGCGTCGATAAACCGTCCCGTGAGCATCAGCTCCGACGCGATCGACATGCCCACCGCGCGTGGCAGGAAATAACTCACGCCCATGTCGCAAGCGCTGAGGCCAATCCGGATAAACGCCGCGTTGAAACGCGCCGACTCGCCGGCGATTCTCACGTCGGCCGCCAGCGCCAGCGCGAAGCCGCCGCCCGCGGCCGGTCCGCGCACCGCCGCGATAAACGGCTGCGGCGCCCGCCGGATCGCGACGACCAGGTCGCTCATTCTGCGCTGAATATCGTAAGTGCGGGCGACGCTGGCCTTAACCACGTCAACGCCGCCGCCGCCGGACTGCTCCTTAAGATCGAGACCCGCGCAAAACGCCCGTCCCGCACCGCGCATCACCACCACTCGCGTTGTCCGATCGCGCGTCAGCCCGCCCAGGAAATCATGCAATTCATCGACCATCACGGCGCTGAGCGC
>DAHZDR010000390.1 GCA_027403435.1 Deltaproteobacteria bacterium | reverse complement strand
GTCTCCATTCATAGGCGCTTCGGCAACCGCCGACAAGCGCCGCGGGCGGCGCGGCGCTTGTCGGCGGTTGCCGCGGAAGATGAAAATTACGATGGGATGATGACGCCGGCCGGCTGTCACGACGGCTTGCGCGGGGCGCGCCGTTAAGCGCGCGCGGACCAGCTTCCACACTGGTCCGCCGATTTTAACGACCTGTCTCAGCGACTGCGGCGCCGAAACCCCAGTTTGGCAATAACGGGGCGTCGGCGCCGCGACGAACCTTGCGTGGCAGACCGCCCCCCCTTAAGCCGTTCTGCCGCGAATTTTCATCTCAACTGAGACCCAGAAATTTTATTACCGACAGAAAATCGGTGCGCGTGGCGAACGCCGCGTCTGAAACCTGACGAAACATTTCGGAATGATTCGCAATCACTGGCTGATCCTCGGACATATCGAAAAACAACGGATCATCCGGTCCTGGCTCGCGGCCGAAGCGCTCGCGAAAAATCCGATAGCGCAGCCGCGCAATCCGCAGAATCGCGCTCCCCACGTCGATCGTGCGGCGCCCCGACGCGCGCCCGCTCCGCCCCGGGATACGCGCCGGCCCCCGATGCTCCATTCGTGCTAAACGCATAGCCATTGGCAACTCCCCATAATCCAACAGCCAGCCAAGAAAGCAATTACGATGCCGTTGGCGCGATCGCCTTCATATAACCCGCAGTAATTGAATTTATTAAAAACATCGCCGCCGCTGCTGAGGCGAAAAAATGCCGGTGCGGCCGGGCGCCAAATTTTCTTTTGGCGCCGCCGGAAAAGTTAACGAAGCTGGTAGGTCTTAATCTTTTCTTGCAGCGCCGGGCGCGAGATGCCGAGCGCCTGCGCCGCGCGCGAAATATTGCCGTGAAACCGCGCGAGCGCTTCCGTGATATATCTGGCTTCGAATTCGGCGCGGGCTTCGCGCAGCGACCGATTCCGGCCAGCGGCCAGCGCCACGCCGGAGTGCGCGGTCGGCGCGCCGGTGGCGTCGCTCACCGGACGGCTCATCGCGGCGCGCAAATCGGGCGATAGATAGCCGGTCACAATCGTGTCGCCGTCACGCGCCACGGCCACCGCCCGATCGATTTCGTTACGGAGCTGGCGGATATTTCCCGGCCAGTGAAAATTCGCGAAGAATTGGAGCACCGGCGCGTCAAAACCGGCGATACGCTTATGGTGGCGTTCGGCGGAAGCGGCCAAAAAGCGGCTCGCCAGCAATTCGATATCCTCGCGCCGCTGGCGCAGCGGCGGCAGCCGAATCGGAAAGGCCGACAGCCGGTAATAGAGATCCTCGCGGAAGGCGTGGTTTTCGATCTGGCCACGCAAATCCCGATTGGTGGCCGAGATAATGCGCACATCGACCCGGGTGGGAAAGGTTTCGCCAACCGGAATTACTTCTTCCTGTTCCAGCACGCGCAACAGCTTCGACTGCATATTGAGCGGCATCTCCGCCACTTCGTCGAGAAAGACCACGCCGCCCGCGGCGGCCCGGAAAACTCCCGGAGTGTCGCGCACCGCGCCGGTGAAAGCGCCCTTGCGATGGCCGAACAGTTCGCTTTCGAGCAGCGATTCCGGGAACGCCGCGCAATTCACCGCGACGAAGGGCGCCGCGCCGCGCTCGCTCGCGCGATGGATGCCGCGGGCGACCAGCTCCTTGCCGGTGCCCGTGTCGCCTTGAATCAGGACGGTGATCGACGAGGCCGCGGCCGCTTCCATCAACTGGAAAACTTCGGCCATCGGCGCGCTTACGCCAACGATTTCGGCGAACAGGTCGTTGCGGGCGAGATCGCGGCGCAGCGCCCCCACCTGGGTGCGCAGGCTCGCTTCGGAATCGCGCAATCGCGCGTAGAGCCGCGCATTTTCAATCGCAATCGCGATACTGCTCGACACCGCTTCGAGA
>DAHZDR010000385.1 GCA_027403435.1 Deltaproteobacteria bacterium | reverse complement strand
GACGGCCGAGCTTCCCCTTCCCCCACGTGTCGTGAAGTGACTGCACCATCGGAACGCGCGCGCGCCGGCATTCGAGCGCAACGCTCATGAACTTGTCCCAGGTCCACACGTGGGAATTGATTACCTCGGGATGGAACCGATTGATCTCCGCACCCAGACGCGCGGCCCGCGGCTGACGCCACAGACGCTCGAGATGGCGCAACGTCACCGCCTTGCGGCCGGGAATCTCAACCAGTGCGCATTCGGCGGTAGTATGCGGCATGCGCTCGGCGCCGGGCGTGACGTACGGCGTCGAGACAATCGCCACCTGATGGCCCATCGCGATTAACTCTTCGGACACGTGATCGACCACTTCCTGGATCCCGCCGATCGCGCCGAAATCCTCGGCCACCATCAGGATACGCATCGCTGAATCATGCGCCGGACGGCTTCAACGCGCCGCTCCGGTGCGGCCGGAGAGCGCGCGCGCAAGCGCGGCCGGCAGGAAGGTGCGCAGATAGCGCAGCACATTGCGTAGCCGCCACGGATCGAGCGTCAGGGCGCGGCGGAAGGCCTCGCGCGCGGCGGCGCGATCGCCGGCGTTAAGCGCGCGCAGGCCGATATAGCCCAGGATGCTGCGGCTGGCGCGCGCGCGCCCCGCCAGCAGACGCTCGGCGCCGACGCCGTAGCGCGCGCGCAGTATCCGGTCGAAAACCGCGATCGCATCCGGCCGGTTCCATCCGGTTTTTAGCGGACGCGGAAACAGTGAAAAACGCCATCGCACGAGCCGTTCGGGGATAAACCAGAACGGGCCAAGCTCGCGCAGCCGCAGCCAGAAAATCACGTCCTCGAAGCCGTAGGAGCGAAATTCCTCGGAAAAACCGCCGGCGGCGTCAAAGGCGGAACGCCGCGCCATCACCGCGCTCGGCATGATCGGCCATAGCCGCGTAAGCATCTCGGCCAGCTCCGGCGCGTGGTCGAGGCCGGGGCCGATCAGGGCGGAGCCGAGGTCGCGGCCGTCGCTGTCGATCAGGGCGAGGTTGCTATAGGCGAGCACGCACTCCGGATGGGCGTCGAGGGCCGCCGACGCCCGTTCGGCCATCGCGGGTTCCCAAATATCGTCGCAATCGAGGAACGCGAGGTATTCGCCGCTGGCCGCGGCGACGCCGCTGTTGCGGGCGGCGGAAATTCCCCCGTTGGACCGCCTAATCACGCGAATCCGGCCGCCGAAGCGCGCGAGGATCGCGGGCGTGGCGTCGGTCGAGCCGTCATCGACGACGATCAATTCCAGATCGGCGCGGGTCTGCGCGAGCGCGCTGTCGATCGCCTCGGCGACCGTGGCGGCGCCGTTATACACGGGAATGATGACTGATACGCGCGCCATCGCGATGGCTTCGCCGCCGCTCCGCGCCAGCGGCTAGCCGCGCGCGCGGCGCCCGGCTCCGGCGGCGTGCGCGTCCGCGCCGAACTTCCACGCGGCGAGCTCGCGGCCAATTAATTTTTCCAGCGCCTCGACCTCCGGGCGTAAGCGTTCGCGCAGGCGCGCCTCGACCTCGGGCGTAAGCGGCGCGAATTCGGCGCCGCCCTCGAAGCAATAGCGCCAGAGTCCGGCGCGGCCGAGCAGGTTGATCGCGCGATAGGCCTCGCGCGATTTGAGCCAATCGCGCAGCTTACGGGCGCGGCGGGCGAGCGCCCGACTGCGCGGCGGCGCGCTGAAAGTGTTGATCTTGCGCGTGCCGACGGCGGATTCCGCGAGCGCGATCCGATCGATGCCGATAAAGCCGCAGACGCCGTCGAGATAGCTTTGCGCGTCGGCCGCGAGGTCGTCATGAATCAGCACGAGAACGCGGTCGCGGCCGAAGGCGTCGAACCATGCGCGCAGTCCGCCGTGCGTGTCGCCGGGATTCTTCGCCACCCATGACTCGAAGTCGTCGCGGGTCCAGGCGTTGCGCACCGCGAGTTTATAGAACGAATAACGCCATTCGACCGGATCGCGGAAGGTGCAGATAATTTTGCATCGCGGAAGATGCTTCGCGATCCGCTCGCGGCCAAGCGGCGAATAGTAGCTGGGGCAGATTTCGCCGCACGGCAGATTCGGGTCGCAATCGGCGAAGTAGCGCGCGTACCAGTCGATTCCGCGCGCGTAGTTTTCGATAAAGAAATCGACTTCCTTGATATCGCGCGGCAGGCCGACGTGGCCGCGCAAAACGGCGTCAAGCCACGAGGTCGCGGCGCGGGGCGGACCGACGCCGAGAAAATCCGGCAGACGGCCGGCCGGATCGCGGTTGGCCGTGACCATCAGCGTGGCCTTTTCGGAGCGATTTTTTGCGGCGGCATCAAAGGCAAAACCTTAATTCGCGCGTGCGCGGAAATTCAAGCGGGATGGCCGGAAGCGCGCGGCGACTCAAGCCTTCGCGCCCGGAACTTCGACCAGCACCTCGTCGCCCACGATTTTGACCGGATAGCACGCGACTTTCATCGCGGGGTCGTCCACGTTCGCGCCGGTGGCCAGATCGTATTCCCATCCGTGCCGCGGGCAAATCACGCGGGTTCCGTAAACGTCGCCTTCGGCGAGCGGTCCGCCCTGATGCGGGCAGGCGTTGGCGATCGCGTAATAGCCGCCGCCGGCGTTGAAGACGGCGATCGTCCGGCCGCCGATTGCGACGACTCTGGCGCGGCCTTCGGGAATCCCGCCGCGGCGCGCAACGACGATATATTCAGGCATCGGATAGCCGCTCCGTTCGAATGACGCTTCAGGTGGTGTATTCGGCGTTGATCTTGACGTATTCAAAACTCAGATCGCAGGTCATGATCCGCGCCGCGCTTTTGCCGAGCTTGAGATCGACGGTGAGCGTAAACTCGCGCTCGCGCATCCGCTCGGCCGCCGCGGCGAGCGCCGCGGTATGCAACGCGCCATGGCTGGCGAGCTTGATTCCGCCCATCGCGACTTCGATCCGATCGAGATCGATGACGACGCCGGCCTTGCCGACCGCCATCAGAATCCGGCCAAAATTGGGATCGCAGCCGAAGAACGCGGCCTTGACCAGCGGCGAATTGGCGATCTGGCGGGCGACGCGATCGGCGTCGGCGGCGGAGCGGGCGCCGCGCACCTCGACCGTGACGAGTTTGGTGGCGCCCTCGCCGTCGCGCACCAGTTCGCGGGCGAGCGCCGCGGATATTTCGGCGACCGCGGCGTTGAAACGCGCCAGATCGCGCCCTTCAAGCGGACGATTACCGGCGGCTCCGGAAGCCATCAGGAGCAGCGTGTCGTTGGTGGACATGTCGCCATCGACGGTGATCGCGTTGAAGCTGACGGG
>DAHZDR010000375.1 GCA_027403435.1 Deltaproteobacteria bacterium | reverse complement strand
AGGGACTGGCCGGGTAGCCGGAGGTTCCATACGGCGACATCCCATACGGCGACATCCCATACGGCGACATCCCATACGGCGACATCCCATACGGCGACATCCCGTACGGCGACATCCCGTACGGGGACATGCCGTATGGCGACATGCCTGGCGCATACGTCCCCGACGACATCCCGTACGACGGCGCGCCGCCGCCGGCGTAGGGATTCACCGTCGCGCCGCCCGCGACGACCGGCTGCTCGGCGTAGCCGCCCGAGCTGTCGAAGGCGCGAATCGTCGCGGGTCCCGCCTGCGGACTGTAGCGCACGTTGAAGTTCACGTTATTCGTATGACCGGGCATCAACGAGCCGATAAACCCGCGAATGCCGCCGCCGACCGGGATCGCCTGCACCAGCATCCCGTTCTGGTAAAGCCCGGCGCGCGCCACGCGATTTCCCGAAATCACGCCGGAAACGACGTTGAGATTCGGCGAAATCGCGCCAACCGCCGCGATCCGAATCGCGATTCCGCCGCTGGCCATGCCGCCCCCGCCCAGCATCGGCGCGCCCATCATGGTCCCGCCGCCCAGCATTGTGCCGCCGGTCATCGGCGCGCCCATCATCGTGCCGCCGCCCATCGGCACGGCGGCGGCGGGCGGCGTTCCGATCGCCGCCAGCGAAGCGTTCGGATCGATCGACGTCTCGATAAATCGATCGCCCATCGTGTAGGCGCGGATCGTCGGCGCGCCGCCTTCGAGCGTAAAGCGCTGGTCGAAGCTGTTGAGTCCGACGCTGCGCGAAACGGGAATTCGATGGACCAGGCGGCCATTGATATAGATGCCGGCGCGGCTGACGCCGCGGCCCTGAATCTGTCCGACGATTTCATAGACGGGCGGCGTCGTTTGCACCTGATTTAACGCGATCACGTCGATATGCACGTCGCCGAGCCGGCTCGCCATCGTATGGCGTTTCGAGGGCGAAGGACGCGGCGCGCCATACGAGGGAATCACGGCGAGATTGGTCCGTCCGGAACCGGTGGTATGGCGATCGACCTCGACGCCGTGCTCTTCGGACGCGCCTGCCGGCGCGGGCATCGCGGGAATTGCCGGCGCGTTCGACGCGGCGGCGGATCGCGCGCCCGCCGCAAGCACGAACGCCTCGCCCATCCTGCCGTTGGCGTCGTAGGCGCGAATCGTCGTGCCGGCGGAGGCATTGCCCAGTCCGAGATTGAACGAAATCCGCTCGGGACCGGCCACCTGGCCGATCTGAAAGGCGCGCAGTTCACGGCCATTCTCGTACAGTCCGGCATGGCGCAGGTTGGAGCCTTCCATATAGCCCTTGACCCGGACCGCATCGCCCTCGGCGACGCGCGATTCGATCACGATGCGCGGCGCTCCGCCGAACCTGTCGCCCGCCGCCGCTGGCGGCGCCGATCCGCCGGCAGCGCCGGCAATCACGGCGCTGGCCGGAGCGGCTGGAGCGGCGCTGGCCGGTTTCGCGCCTGCCGCGGCCGCCGTTCGTGAAGCCACAGCCGGCGCCGTCGGCGGCGCTGGCGCGGCGGCGGGCACGGCCGCCGCGAGCGCGGCCAATTGCCGCTTAATCCCGTTCCACTGATTCGCGTCGAAACCGCCCGGATGGCTCCCCGCCACGCCGTCAACCGATTTCCGATCGGTCTCGAGCGCGGCGATCGCCGACGCCGACGCCGCATGGTCGCCGGCCGCCAGCGCATGGCTGAGGGTCTGCGCGTCGCCGGCAAAAACCGCCATCGGACCAAGCGCCGGATTCGGCTCGCCGCCGCCGGCCGCCGTCAGGGCCGAGAGCATCGCGAAGGCCTGGTCGCTCATCCGGGCCGCCGCTTGCGCCGGCGCGGCGGCGAATCCCGCCCGGCCGCAGACCATCAGCGCCGCCAGGGCCAGCGCCACGACGATCGGCGATCGGCAAGACCGCATGATCGAACCGCGCCGCGAACCGGCCAGCCGGATCCGCGCCGGATGTCTCCGGACTATGCGCTGAAGGGTCATTCAGGCAGGCTCCAAAATCGCATTATACGCCGTTGGCCGGCGTCGCTGAACCCGGCGGCGTACGCTTGCGCGCCGCGCCGGGCGCCTCAACTATCGCACGCGGCGCGGGCCGGCGGCGAATCCCGGCGCCGGAGCGGATAGTTGTGGCCGCCGTCAAGAATCTGTTAGCGTTTAAGCGGATCGAATAAATCGCTGGCAAGTTTTATCCAATCCGTACCGTGAGTTCGCTTGATCAAGGCGCCTTCGGCGCGACCCCGGAAGTTCCGCTCGACGCCGAGTATTGGGCGTTGCGCGATGGCGCGGGCGTCGCCCGGCTCGCCGAGCGGATGATAGTGCGCGTGATTGGCGCCGATCGGGTCGCCTTCATGCACGGGATGTGCTCGCAGGACGTGAAGGGCCTTGCGATCGGAGCGGTCGCGCCCGCGCTGATTCTGACCGAGCGCGCCCATCTGATCGCCGACTTCTTTCTATACGCCGAACCCGACGCGCTGCTGATCGAAATCGAACGCGCGCTCTGGCCGGCCGCC
>DAHZDR010000369.1 GCA_027403435.1 Deltaproteobacteria bacterium | reverse complement strand
CGCGGCGGTAAAGAATCTGAAAAGTTCTCATATAATAAAAATTTAGTATTTAATCATATTAAACAGATTACAATATTCAAAAATATGTATTTACGGACTTGAGATGACAATATCGATACATATTCCCGCAAGAATTGTCGATTATTGCGTAGTGCCGGACGGTCAAGCGGGCCGAATCCGAAAACCGCGGCTGAGCCGCCATCTTGCGGAGCGGCGCCGCGCGGCCGCGGCGCCGAAATCCGTTGATCGCAATACATAGTTGCGATATAGAAAAAATAGCTTGGTTTGGGAGATAATCGACGGTAAATGGCGGGCAATTAAAGGTTTTGTGACTTATCGCCAGCCTTTGCATTGAGTCGCATCAACATGCATGACGACTATCGTTATCTGGCGTTTCGTGGAGCGCGCGCAAACCGTGGCGATCGGGCCGGGCGCATGACGAATCCGCCGCTATCGGACGCGCATTCATGAGTAACGGAGCGGAGCTGGAAGCGGCGATTCGCGAGCGCGGCCGCCTGCTTGCGGGGATCGTTCACGACCTGCGCAATCCACTGGGCGTGATTCTGGGATTCGCGGAATTGTTGAACATGGAGCTGGCCGCTTCGATCAACGCCGAACAGCGGGAGTTCCTTGCCCAGATCGAGCACTCGGCGAAAAGCATGCTGCGTTCGATCGATGAGCTTCTCGATTTTGCGCGCATCGAAGCCGGCAGCCTCGCTCTGGAACGCCGTCCGACCGATCTGGCCGAGTTGCTGCGCCGCAACGTGATGAGCAATGGCGTGCTGGCGCGGCGCAAGAATATCAGCCTGTCATGCGCGATCGAGGGCGACGAGCGGCCGGTTGCGGTGGATCCCGGACGGATCGAGCAGACGCTCAACAATCTGATCGGCAACGCGATAAAATTTTCCCATCCCGGCTCCGCGGTCCAGGTCACGCTCGCGTTCGGCCGCGACGCGGCGTCGTTCGCGGTCGCCGATCACGGCGTCGGCATACCCGCCGATCAGATCGAAGGATTGTTTCAGCCGCTCGCCGGCGCCGGCCGGCGCGGCACGGCCGATGAACCGAGCACGGGACTCGGCCTGGCGATTTGCCGGCGCATCGTCGAGGCCCACGGCGGAACCATCAGCGTCGAGAGTAAAGAAGGCGCCGGCGCGCAATTCCTGGTGACGATTCCGGCGCCGGCGTCGTGAGGCTTGCGGGCGCCGCGCTCGCGCGAAGTTGCATTTGCTTCCCCCGGCGTTTGTGTATACTGGGCGCAGCGAGGACTTTCGATGGACGCTGGCAATGACAGGTTCATTCCGGAATTTGGAGTGCGTGTCTTCCTGGTCGAAGATAATCCCGAACACGCCTTCATCGCGGTCACCGTTATTCGCCAACTGCTCGGCGAGGCCAGTGAAGTGATTGTCGCCGAGACTGCCGACGAGGCCGTCGGGCTGATCAGCCAGTTCACCGAGAACGATCGTCCCGACCTGTTGCTGGTGGATTTGCGGCTGCCCGACAACGGCGGATTTTCGGTGCTGAGCGCGGCGCGCTCAGCCGAGCCTTGCGCGCAGATTCCCACTTTCGTTATTACCAGTTCACTGTACGATCAGGATATTGCGCAATGTTATGAATTGGGCGCCTCGGCCGTGTTATGCAAGCCGTTGTCGCGCGCCAGCCTGCGCGAGGAACTAATCCGCATCGGCAAGCTGCCGCCGACCGGTTCGGCCCACACCACCAATACGCACTGAACGCGCGGCGCGCCGTCACAGGCGCGGCCAGTCGCGATTCCACGGACGCGCCCGCTCATAGGAGTACGCCGCCTGCATCACGAGGTCGTCGCGATGGCGTTCGGCGACGATTTGCAGTCCGGCGGGCAATCCGTTCGCGCCCAAGCCCGCGCGCACGCTGGCCGCCGGATGGCCGCTGAAGTTGAACGGATAGGTGAAGGTCAGCGCCTGCATCACGTCCTCGAGTTCGCGGCCGTCGATAACTTTGGGCGGCGGACCGGACGCGGCGAAGGCCTCGGTCGGCACGGTGGGCGTGAGCAGCAGATCGAAGCGCGCGAAAATGTCCCGCATCCATTCGTTGAATTGCGCTCTGACGCGAAAGGCCGCGCCGTAATCGCGCGCCGTGATTTTCGCCGCGGCCTTGACGCTGGCGATAAACGCGCGGCCGAATTGATCTTCCCGTCCGGCGAAATGCGCCTCCAAATCGGCGAGCGACTGGAACGATCCGATCGCGCGCCAGGCGTGGCAGGTTTCGATTACCGGTTCGTCGAGCACGGTCAGCTCATGGCCGAGCTCGCGGAAGACGGCGGCGGCCCGGGCGGCGGCGGCGCGCACTTCCGGTTCGATCGGACGGCCGAAATCGGGATGGAACCCGACGCGCAGCCGCTTCGGCATCCGCTCCAGCGTCGCCGCGTAGGAAATGCCCGGATGGGGCAGCGAGGACGGATCCGCCGGGTCGTAGCCGGCGGTCGCGTCGAGATAGAGCGCGGCGTCGCGCACCGTCCGCGTGATCGGGCCGACCACGGCGAAATCGACCCATTGCTGCATCCCGAGCCTGGCGTCCAGCGGAATCCGGCCCTGCGTGGTCTTGAGGCCGAAGGCGCCGACGTAGCACGCCGGAATCCGAATCGAACCGCCCCAGTCCGAGCCGGTCGCAAGCGGCGTCATTCCAGCCGCGATCGCCGCCGAACTGCCGCCCGACGAGCCGCCCGGCGTGCGTTCGAGGTTCCAGGGATTGCGCGTCACGCCGTGGAGGAGATTGCGCGTGAACGCCATGTGGCCGAATTCGGGAGTGTTGGTCTTGCCGACGACAATCGCGCCGGCCGCCTTGAGCCGCGCGACTTCGATCGAATCGCGCGCCGCGATATGGTCTTTGAACGGCGTGGAGCCGTAGGTCGTCGCCATCCCGGCGACGTCAGCCAAATCCTTGACGCCGAGCGGCAGGCCGGCCAGCGGACCCGGATCCGCGCCGCGCGCGACGCGCTCGTCGAGCGCGCGCGCTTCGGCCAGCGCCGCGTCCGCGCGGAGCGCGCAAAAAGCGTTGAGCTTGGGATTGAGCGCCTCGATGCGTGCGAGCGTGGCCGTCATCAGTTCGCTGGGCTTGAGTTCCCGCCGCCGAATCAGATCCGCCAGTTCATACGCCGCCATCCAATGCAGTTCCGCCATTGCGCGAACCTCCGGGCGCGGCGCCCGCGGCCCGCGCGTCACTGTTGATTACTCCAGCGGCGAGGATTTTCAAGCGAAGCGCCGCTCCGGCCGCAACCGGCCGATGCGTTTGCGGAAAAGGGCGTCAATGCCGCGGAAATCAGCTATGCTGCCGAAGCCGTGATACATCATTTCGCCGCCGCCTATAACCTTCGCCATCCGATGCTCTCGGACCGCAATAGCGCCGTGATCGAGAAGTTCGAGATGCTCAATCCGAACGTGCCGAAAGACGTGCGCTTTTACGGCATCCCGTTGCCTGGCCAGTATCTGCTCGCGGCCGACGGCGTCGTGCGCGCCAAATTTTGCCTCGCCGACTACCGGGAGCGGCCGGCCGCCTCGGCGGTATTGGTCGCCGATCGCGGCGGCGCGCCCGCCGGACCGTCGGCCGAAGTTGGCGCGGGCGACGTGCGCGCGCAAATCGCGCTGTCGTCGCCGACCGTGCACAGCGGCCAGCAAATCGCGGTCGCGATCGACCTCGCAATTGCGCCCGGATGGCATATTTACGGCGAGCCGCTGCCCGACGGCGAGGGGCTGACGCCGACCGCGATCGTGTTCGACGGCGATCTGATCGCGGCGCAAACAATCGCGATGCCGAAGCCGACGCCGCTGCGCTTCGCCGCGCTCAACGAGACCTATCCGGTTTACGAAGGGAAGCTGCGCGCCACCGGGACGATCAAGATCAAACAAAAGCTCAAGCCGGGCGACTACCAAATCGGCGGCGTTTTGAATTTCCAGGAATGCAACGATTCGATCTGCAAGATGCCGCAAGCGGTGCGTTTCGAGCTGCCGATCAAGATCGAACCGATGGTCCCGGCCGCCCCAAAAACCTGATTGCAGGCGCCAACCGGCTCACGCTGAAGTGGGCGGGCGGCGGGAGGCTCACGGCGCGGCGGCGTGCCCGTTCAAAACAGCGCGAGCGGATTCACCGGCGAGGCGGTCGCCCGTTCCAGGATGAGCGGCGCCATGGTGAACAGGAACTCGTAGCGATGATGTTTTTCGCAGGCCGCCGCAAGCGCCTCGAAATCGGCGTTGTCGATCAGATGCACGCCCATCATGACCAGCGTGCCGACATGGATCGGCAGGCCCAGTTCGTTGCCGTAGGGACTGGGCACGGCGTCGCTCACAGCGTCGCATCCGAGGACCGCGATTTTCCGTTCATGGAGCCATCCGAGGCATGAGGCGTCGAGGCCGGGCAGACCCTCGCGGCGGGGATCCCACGGGCCTTTGGCGGCTTTGCGGCGATGGCGTCCGGTGCGAATTAGCAGGACGTCGCCCTCTTCGACCCGCAGGCCGGCGCCGAGCTTTTCGGCGGCTTCAAGATCTTCGGGAAAGATCAGTTCGCCCGGCTCGATCCATTCGGCTTGGCGCGCCTTCGCGATATCCAGCATCACGCCGCGGCTGATGATCCCGTCGCGCGTGACGTCGATCGCGCATTTGCGGGCGCCGAAGCGGCCGACCTCGCGATCGCTGAAGCCGTTGTACATCTTGCCCTGCCAAAAGACATGGCAGAGGGCGTCCAGATGCGTGAAGGCCATCCCATGCGGCGCGATCGCGAAATAGTCGAGCGCGGCGACTCCGGGCGGTCCCGCGTGCAGCATCAGGTGTTGCACCGGCTGCGGATTGTCCGGGGTGGTCCTGGTCGAGAGCGGCTGCGCCAGCGACACGATTTCGCCGGTCTTGGCGAGCGTGGCGGCGCGGGCGCGTTTTTCCGCCGTGATGAAGTTGAGCGCGCCGCGCTCGTCCGCCTTGCCCCAGCGGCCCCAATTGCTGATTTTTTCGTAGAGTGCCCGCACTTCCTGGGCGTTCAACCGCGCTGGCATGAATGCACCCTCCCTGGTGGCGCTTCGACAGATAGTTGAACCGCGGCCGGAGGCGTCCGTTCGCGGCGTCGCGCGACGCGCCGCGGATTTCCGCGGGCGCCCGGCGTCCGTGTATGCTTCGGCGTATAGCATGGGGTGGGCGATCGCGGTCAACCCGGACGATCGTGGCGGCGGATTCGGCCGCGAGCGCCGATCCTCCGCTCGGACGGAGAGACTGACTTGACCAATAGCGAGCGCGAAGCGGCGCGTCTTTATCACGCGGTGACGAAACATTCGTACACCAGCGTGCGCGGCAATCCGCATCGTTTGGACTGGGACAACCGTCCGTCGCCGTACAAGATTTATCCGACGGCGGGGTCGCTCGCGATGCCGCGCGAGCTGGAGTTGCCGGCGCTGGCGACGACCGCGGCGATCGCGCGCGCGGTGCGGACCAGCGGCGCTAGCGCCGCCGCGCCGATCGATCTGGAAGCGCTCACCCGGCTTTTGTTCTGCACGGGCGGGCTAACGCGCAGCCGCGCGGTCGGCGGCGAGGAGTATCACTTTCGCGCGGCGGCGTCGGCCGGCGCGCTTTATCCGATCGAAATTTATCTGGCGGCCGGCGAAGAAGTCGAGGGAGTTGAAGCCGGGCTTTATCATTTTTCGCCCGCCGACTTAAAATTACGCGGACTGCGGCGCGGCGACTGGCGTGGCTATCTGGCGCGGGCGGCGGACAACGACGCGCTCCGCAAGGCGCGGGCGGTGATCGTCTTTTCCGCGGTCTTCTGGCGCAGCGCATGGAAA
>DAHZDR010000191.1 GCA_027403435.1 Deltaproteobacteria bacterium | reverse complement strand
GCCGCCGATCGCGTGCTCGAACTTCTGGCCGCGAGCGATACGGGCGCGCTGGCCGCGATTGCGACCGCCGCCGGCGCCGACGAACTCGCCGCGCTCGCCAAAACGATTCGACCGGGCGCCTATAACCGTCATGAGATAGTCTCGACCGCCCGCGTCAACTATCATCACTATGTCAAGGCTCGCCTGTTCGGCGATCGCGCCGAACCCGCCACCGTGCAATTCCGGCTCGGCCAGCGGGACGGCCGCTGGATCGTGTGGGAAGCCATGGACCTGAGCGGCGGGCGGACCGCGTGGACGCGCTGACTCGCGCGCCGGGAGCTTCACGATGGAACGGATGATTGCGGTCGATCGGCTGGCGCGAACGGACAATCATATTCTCGTGCCGCTCGAGCGGATGTTTCAGGCGCGCGTCGATCAGGGTTTTTCGGCCACCGCCGCGATGCCGCATGAGGAGCATTTCCTCAAGGGCCGCCTGCACGGAATCGCGGTCGGCGAAATGCAGGCGATGGAAGCGGCGGGCCGCACGCTGTTCGATTTTCCCGACGCGCCCTGGGAGTTTCAGCTCGATATGGCGCGCCAGGTATGGGACGAATCGCGCCACGCCGAAATCTTTATCAAGCTGCTCGAATATCTCGGTTCGTATCTCGGCGAATTTCCCGAAAGCGAAGTGCTCTGGTCCTGCACCCAGGTTGACGACCCGGCCTGCCGAGTCGCCGGCATCAACCGCGGCCTCGAAGGACTCGCCTGCGACGTTTTCGAGCAGATTATCCGCCTGGCGCGGCGGATGGGCGACGAAGTGATCGAGCGCGCCGTCGATTACGTGCTGGCCGACGAAATCACCCACGTGCGGATGGGCTCGAAGTGGATGCGCAAGCTGACCGAGGGCGATCCCGAACGGCTCAAGCGCGCGCTCGATTTCCAGGAAAATATCGACAACCTGTTCAATTTCCAGGGCGGACGCACGACGCAAGCGGCGGCGCCGCAGGCCCCGCTCGACGTCGGCGGACGCGAGGTCGATTTCGACGCGACGCTGACCATCGCGCGCGAGGCGCGTCTGCTCGCGGGCTTTACCGATGAAGAGATCGAACGGCTGCTGCGCAGCGCCGCGCGCAGCGCGGCCTACTGATCGGGCAACGGCGCTTTCGGGAGATTAATTGCGATGCAACGGATGATTCCCGTCGAACGCTTGGCGCGCGAAGATCGCTTCGTACTCCTGCGGGCGCGCAAGGCCCGCGAAATCCGCGAAGAGCAGAATCTCGACGACCGCGTGCTGCCTTTCGATGAAGAGGCGCTGCGGACGCGGATGCACGGTATTTTCTGCGGCGAAGTGCAGGCGATGGAGGCCGCGGGCCGCACGCTCTTCGATTTCCCCGACACGCCCTGGGAGTTCCAGCTCGACATGGCGCGCCAGGTATGGGACGAATCGCGCCATACCGAGATTTTCGAGTCGCTGCTCGCCTATATGGGCGCCGAACCGGGCGATTACGTCGAGACCGAAGTCCTGTGGCGCTGCACGCAGGCCGAAGATCCGGCGGCGCGCGTCGCCGGCATCAACCGCGGCCTCGAAGGGCTCGCCTGCGACGTCTTCGAGCAATTAATCCGCATCGCCCGGAAAAACGGCGACGAAGTGATCGAGCGCGCCGTCGATTACGTGCTCGCCGACGAAATCACCCACGTGCGGATGGGATCCAAATGGCTGCGCAAGCTGACCGAGGGCGATCCCGAACGCTACCGGCGCGCGGTGGAGTTCCAGGAAAATATCGACGAGGTCTTCAGCTTCCGCGGCACGCGCCGGGCGATCGAGGACGTGCGCGACGGCAACGACAACATCGTCACGATCGCGCGCGAGGCCCGGCTGCTCGCGGGCTTTACCGAAGAAGAGATCGAACGATTGGTCGCGGCGGCGCGCAAAAGCGCCGCCTACTGAAGTTGACCTGGTTTCGTCGCCGGCATTGGGAAAAGAGGATTCATCTCAGGAGACCTTTTGCCGCGCTCCCACACCGCCGGCTGAAACGGAGCAATTCACCGTTTCAACCGCCGCAACGCTTTTTCAGGATTTCGCGCCAGCGCCGTTCGAGCAAGCCGTTCGAAGCCGCCACTATGCCGCGCATCGGTCCGCCCGGTCCCATCAAGCGCGCTCCAGGCGCCGCGCTGGGAAGTGGGTCCGCCAGAATTTGACTCGTTATCGCGAGTTCGCTGCCGTCCGAATTCAAGCCGCTGATCGCGAACAGCAGGCGATAGCGCCCGCCCATCCATTTTCCTGATGAACCGCCGGGCCGCCGGGAAATTCGCTCAAGCTCGTCCGCTGAAATCCAGCTGAACGGCGTCACCAGCAAGACACGACCCTTTTGCCGCAAGGCCGAAGGCGTTTGGCCATGCTCGCGCAGGACGCGCCCAATACACGAGCGGAGCCGATCCGCCGGAATCGAAAATTCCGCGGCGGGAGGCGGCGGCGCCACGGCGGATCCAAAGGATTTCACGTTAAGCGCGATTAAAGGTATCAATAGAGTATTTAAGGCGACGAGACGCGAAATATACGTGAACGTTGGCATAACTCCTCTCTATTGGATTGCATTCAGTTAAGCATTTGAGTTCAATTAGCAACATTTGAAAATTCATCAAATTAAGGGGGAACATATGTACAACAAGGTCTCGTATTTCAAATGAATAGCAATCATAAGCATTGATTTGCTTCTATTATCAACCGTTTGCATTGGTTTGGCGGCGGCGGGAGACACGGCGATGGTTTGGCAATTGTCGGCCGCGCAGATGCGTGCGATTGCCTCCGGTCCGGCTTCGAGTCTTGCCTATATAGCGCCGCCGCCGGACTTATCCGATACCGCCCGCAAGCTGCTCTCCGGCGCGGGCGAAACCGCGCTGTACGGCAAATGGCGGCAAAATCCCGAAGCGTTGATTCAGGCGATAACCGCGCAGGAAGCGAGCGCCGGCAAACCCGAGCTCGCCGCGCGGCAGGCGCTGCCATTGATCAAGACCCTGCCGACGGTCAACAACCGCGCCTTTGATAGCACCTTCGCTTTCACAGAAAGTGAAACCACCGTCGCCGAGCCGGTCGCTAACGACATCGTGGTCGGCTTCAACAGCTCGGCCGATTTCGCCCTGGGCGGCGGCTTCTCCGGATACGCCTATTCGCTCAATAACGGAAAAACTTTCACCGAGGTCAAGTTCGGACTACCGGCGTACGGCACAATTATCCCCACCGGCGACCCCTCGCTAG